>JALQUE010000387.1 GCA_023260815.1 Roseovarius sp. | reverse complement strand
GGACTGGACGCGTGGGGCAATTTTGACTACATGGCGCAGATGTTTTGCGGTGCTCATGCATCGCGATGGGGGATTATGCCATGATCAGAATGATTGTGATGCTGTCGTTATTGATGGGCAGCACGGCGATGGCCGATACGCCGGTGAAGCGGCTTTTCGAACAGGAGCGCCAGGCGCTGGGGCGGATCTCGGGCGAGATCAGGGCCAGCTATCTGCAGCGCCCGGAGACGGATCTTGAGTATTCCAAGGACTGGCTGGCGCGGCAACAGGTCAGCCAGGGCGGCGACCAGTGGCGTTGTCTGTCGGAGGCGCTGTATTTCGAGGCGCGCGGCGAAAGCGTGAAGGGTCAGTTCGCGGTGGCGGAGGTGATTCTGAACCGCGTCGACAGCGAAGAGTTTCCCGATACGGTCTGCGGGGTGGTGCATCAGGGCACGGGGCGGAAATACGCCTGCCAGTTCACCTATACCTGCGATGGCCATGACGAGGTGATCGCCAACCCGGCCGCGTTCCGGCAGGTGGCCAAGGTCGCCCGGCTGACGCTGGACGGTGCGCCGCGGCAGTTGACCGATGGGGCGACGCATTATCACACCCGCGCGGTGAACCCGCGTTGGGCGAACGTCTTTCCGCGCACGGCGACGATCGGAGTGCATCATTTCTACCGCATGCCGACGCGGATGAGCGCGAACTGAGGGACGCGGGAAAAACCGGTTGACTAGGACGTGGGCGCCTGTAAAAGGCAGGCTTCATGACGAATTTCTCGGGCGCAGCGCGCGCCCGGCGCAGGAGACAGCACAATGGCGAAGCCGACGACAATCAAGATCCGTCTGAACTCGACCGCGGGCACGGGCCATTTCTACGTGACCAAGAAGAACGCGCGAACCATGACCGAAAAGATGGTCGTACGGAAGTACGACCCGGTGGTGCGCAAGCATGTCGAGTACAAGGAAGGCAAGATCAAGTAAGATCGCCCCCTTCTTCGAGCAAGACAAAAGCCGCGCCGCCCGAGCGCGGCTTTCTTGATTCCGGGGGGTACTTTGGGGGAAGGGCAGCAGGCGACGGGCCGGTGACGCGATGTTTCCCAAGGAGACCCCTGCCATGTGTACGATTGACCTGTCCCCGGCCAGTGAGGCCCACCCCGACGACCTTCTGACGCTATTGGCGTGCAGTTACGGCGCGATTCTGACCCGCGACTATTCCGATGATCTGGTGCGCGCGGCGCTGCCGGTCCTGTACCAGCCGGTGCCGGCGGCGCTGCGCGGACCGCACTACGTGCTGGCGCGGCGGGACGGGCGCGTGGTCGGCGTGGGCGGCTGGAGCCGGGAGACGCCGTTCGGGCGGCCCGGTGTGGACGGGCTGGGCCATGTGCGGCATCTGGCGGTCAGCCTTGATGCGCTGCGCGGCGGTGTGGGGCGGGCGATCTTTGGCTGGATTACCGCGACGGCACAGGCGGCGCAGGTGACGCGTCTGGTGTGCCTGTCACCACAGGGGGCGGTGCCGTTCTTTGTGGCGATGGGGATGCAGGCGCAGGGCGAGGTGGCGTTGCAACTGACACCGCACCTGAGCTTTCCTGCCGTGCAGATGTGCTGGACAGGATAACAAAAAAGGGCCGGTCACGTGGACCGGCCCCGATGGTGTCGTGATGCGCGCGATGATTACTCGCGCTGGCCAAACAGGCTGAGCAGCATGATGAACATGTTGATGAAGTCCAGATACAGACGCAGCGCGCCCATGATCGCGGACTTGCCCATCCATTCGCTGTCGCCGTGGTGGGCGTGGGCGAGATATTCGTTCTTGATGTCCTGCGTGTCATAGGCGGTCAGACCCGCGAAGATCAGAACACCGATGGCCGAGATCGCGAACATGATCGCGGGCGAGCCAAGGAAGATGTTGACGATCGACGCGACAACCAGGCCGATGACACCCATGATCAGGAAGCTACCCCAGCCGGAGATGTCCTTTTTGGTGGTGTAGCCCCAGAGCGACAGGCCCGCGAAGGCGATGGCGGTGATGAGGAACACCTGTGCGATCGAGTGGTCTGTGAAGACCACGAAGATATAGCTGATCGACACGCCCATGATGGCGGCGAAGGTGTAAAAGAACAGTTGCGCCGCGGCTGCGGAAAGTTTGTTGATCATCGCGCTGAAGGCGAAAACCATGATCAGCGGCGCGAACATCACGATCCAGCGCGTGATGCCGGTGAAGAGCGTTTCGAACAGGGCTGCATTGGTGCCAACGGCCCAAGCCGCGGCGAAGGTCAGCAGCATGCCCACGGACATCGTGCCGTAGACCTTGTTCATGTGGGCGCGAAGCCCCGCGTCAATCTGGGCGGAACGGGCGCCTGCCCCCGTCCGGATTGTATCAAACTGAGCCATCAAAGCCTCCGATATGTGAACCCCAAAGCCCCAGTTGCGGGGCTTTGCAGATAATATCGGTCAGGCTCGGCGCTATTTCAAGCTTTACCGGCGTGAAAACGTGACAATTACGGTCATGAATTGCGCCAGTGCGATGGAATGTCCCACAGGGGGCGGCGGGCCTCGGCCTGTGCGGTGACGCGGTCAAGGCCGATATCGGCCAGGGCGCGGTCATCGAGCTGCGCCAGCAACCGCCGTTGACGGTGCACGGCAAGCATCTGGCGCAAGGCCAGCAAGGGGCGCACACGGGATCGCAGGGCGGCGCGGGAGAGCGACAAGATCGGCATGGCGGCATCCTTTCCGGTTTGTGATATATGTCTTGCGTTTCATGTTTTCTGTTGATGTATATGCAGGATCATGTACCATTTTAAAAACGAATGTTTGTTACCCGATATATCAAAGGGATTGATGAATGAGAAATCTGGACACGACGACCCTGCGCTCATTCGTGGCGGTGGCCGATCAGGGCGGGGTGACACGTGCGGCGGCGGTGCTGCACCTGACGCAATCGGCGGTGTCGATGCAGCTCAAGCGGTTGGAGGAGATGATGGGCCTGTCATTGCTGGATCGCAGCAACCGCACCATCGGGTTGACGGCGGCGGGCGAGCAATTGCTGGGCTATGCGCGCCGGATGCTGGAGTTGAATGACGAGGTCGTCCGGCGGCTGACCGAGGAGACCTATGAGGGCGAAGTGATTCTGGGCGTGCCGCATGACATCGTCTATCCGGTGGTGCCGCGCGTGCTGAAGGCGTTCAACGTGGCGTTCCCGAGGGTCAAGGTGAACTTGAAATCGTCGCGGACGCTGCAACTGCGCGAGGCGCTGCGCAAGGGCGAGGCGGACTTGATCCTGACCACGGAGGAAGATGTGGGTCCGGGGGGCGAGACGCTGTGCGAAATGCCGATGCGCTGGACCGGGGCACGTGACGGGCTGGCCTGGAAGCGGCGGCCCCTGCGGCTGGCGTTTTCGACCAACTGCATTTTCCGGCCCATCGTGCTGCGCCGTCTGGATGCGGCGGGCGTGGATTGGGACATGGCGGTTGAATCCGAAGACGAACGCTCGGTCGAGGCGCTGATCAGCGCCGATCTGGCGGTGGGGGCGTTGCTGGAGGACAGCATTCCGCCGCATCAGGAGGCGATTTCGCCCGGAAGCAGCCTGCCCGATCTGGGGATTCAGAAGATCAACATGTATGCGCGCGGCGGGCGCGACGAGGTGCTGGACCAGTTGGCCCACATGCTGCGCAGCGGCTATGGCACGGTGGCGCAGCCCGCCAGCCTGATCAGTGTGGGGTGACGACGACCTTGCCGGTGGATTTACGCTGTCGCAGAAGATCGAGCGCCTCGGCGCTGCGGTCGAGGGGCAGAACGTGGCTGACATGGGGGGTGATGCGGCCCGCTTGATACCAGCCCATCAGCGTGGCGAGGCTTTGGGTGACGACCGAGGGGCGGAACTTGAGGTATCCGCCCCAGTAGAGGCCCATGACGCTGAGGTTCTTGACCAGCAGGTGATTGGCCTTGATCTGCGGGACTGTGCCGCTGGCAAAGCCGATCGACAGGATGCGGCCTTCGGGGTTGGTGGCGCGGAAGGCGGCATCGAATTGATCGCCGCCAACGGGATCATAGACCACGTCCACGCCGCCAAGCGCCTTGCAGGCGGCGCGGATGTCGCCGGTTTCGGCGTCGATGAGGTGATCGGCCCCGGCCTGTTCGGCGATGGCCAGCTTGTCGGCGCCGCGCGCGCAGGCGATGACCCGGGCGCCCATCAGCTTGCCGATTTCCACCGCCGTCAGGCCCACGCCCCCGGCGGCGCCAAGCACCAGCAGGGTTTCGCCCGGTTGCAGCCGCGCCTTGTGATCGAGGGCCAGGTGGCTGGTGCCATAGGCGATCTGGAAGGCGGCGGCGTCGATATCGCTCATGCAGTCGGGCAGGGGCACGGCGCGGTCGGCGGGAAAGCAGCCGTATTCGGCCAGCCCACCCTGCCCGCCGAACACCGCGACCCGGGTGCCGATGGCGGGTGATGTGACGCCGGGGCCATGCGCATCGATCGTGCCCGCAACCTCCATCCCGAGGGTGAAGGGGGCTGTGGGCGTGTCCTGATAGTCGCCTGTCATCATCAGCAGATCGGCGAAGTTCAGCCCGCAAGCCCCGATCCTGAGCCGGATCTCGCCCGGTCCGGGCCGGGGCATGGGAATGTCGGTGACGGCGGGTGCGGCGCCGGGCGAATCGATGTGGAACGCGCGCATGCGGACCCCCTGAAATGATGGAAGAACGGGTGGCAAGCCTTTGTATGCGTTAGACGAAATGCAAGTCTCTTGTCAATCCGCCAGCCTTGGTTGTATTCCTTTACTGCGAAAGTATAGGTGCCCGTTAAGATTGAGTGCTTTTTTGACTCGTCACGTTTTTGTGGTGTGTTATTTCTTGTATTAGACTGCGGAAATGCTAGGCTTGAACGACGCTGCAGGGATGCGCGGCGTACAAAGCGAAAGTTTTGGCGACAGACCGGAAGACACCAATTTCAGGATGTCCGGTTCCTAATAAATAGAAAAGGAAGATGTGATGCCGCACCCCGTAGATGTTCACGTCGGCAAGCGCATTCGTCACCGTCGCTGGCTGGTCGGAATGACTCAGCAGCAGCTGGCCGAAAGCGTTGGTATTAAGTTTCAGCAAATTCAAAAGTATGAAACCGGTGCAAACCGGGTCAGCGCGTCGCGCCTTTGGGATATCGCGGATGCGCTGGATGTCGAAGTCAGCTTCTTCTTCGAAGGGCTGGAAAACGACGCGCCGAAATCCGACGGTGGTGACAAGATGCCGGCGGACCTGCTGGGCGACAAGGAAGCGCTGGATCTGGTTCGATCCTACTATGCGATACCGGAAAACCAGCGGCGACGCCTGTTCGATCTGGCACGTGTGCTGAGCGACGTGGCTTGAGATTGACTGCCGGGCGATCTACCCCGGAGCAGTGAACCTGCAGGGGAGACGCCCGGTTTGGAGAGGGACGAGACAGACAGCATTCTGGCCACGGCGCACGCCATGGCCGATGCTGCACGGGCAGTTGTGCTGCCCTATTTCCGCGCCGATGGCCTGACCGCCGAGAACAAGCTCAGGACCGGGTTCGATCCGGTGACGGCCGCCGATCGTGCGGCGGAAACCGCCATACTGGAGATATTGGACCGCCACAGGCCCGATGATGCGCTGTTTGGCGAGGAATTCGGCGCAAAGCCGGGCCGCAGCGGCCTGACATGGGTGGTCGATCCGATCGACGGGACGCGCGCCTTTCTGTCGGGGGCGCCCACATGGGGTGTGCTGATCGCGCTGCGCGATGCGCAGGGGCCGATCTATGGCATCATCGACCAGCCCTATATCGGTGAGCGGTTCGAGGGCGGATTGGGCCGCGCGCTGCTGACCGGGCCGCAGGGCACGCGGGCGCTGAAGGCGCGCGGCGACAGGCCGCTGGCGCAATCGATCCTGTTCTCGACCTTCCCCGAAGTGGGCACCCCGGAAGAGCGCGCGGCGTTCACACGGGTCGCCGATGCGGTGCAATTGGTGCGCTACGGGATGGATTGCTACGCCTATGCGCTGCTGGCTGCGGGCCAGATCGATCTGGTGATCGAGGCCGGGCTGAATTCCTACGACATTCAGGCGCCGATCGCGGTGATCGAGGCGGCGGGCGGCATCGTGACCGATTGGGAGGGCGGACCGGCCCATGAGGGCGGGCGCGTTCTGGCGGCGGCGGGCCGCCAGCAGCACACCGAGGCGCTGGCGCTGTTGCGGGGGACCGGGTGACGGCGCGCGCGGCGTTTTGGCTTTTGGGGAGTGGGTGACATGGGCCTGAGATTTATCGGGCTGATTGTAGCGGGGCTGATGCTGGCCGGGTTGATGCTGGCGGGGCAGGCGCAGGCGCAGG
>JALQUE010000378.1 GCA_023260815.1 Roseovarius sp. | reverse complement strand
CGATAGCCCATGGCGATCTTGGCCGCCAGACGCAGGTGGCTGGTGACCATGCGATGCGCGGCCTCGGTATCCTGTTCCTCGACCCATCGTTTGGCCAGCATGTATTCTTCTTCCGGTTCGAGCAGCGGAAACTTGCGAATTTCCTGCAGATACCGGTTCAACCCACCTTCGGGCGATGGGGCGGGAAGATTTTTGTAGTTACTCACCTTAGGTGTCCCCCTCAATGTATACGCCGTTAACATGAATTTGGGCGTCTGTGGACTGGATTTCAAGGGCTATGCCCGATGAACCTTAAGGGAATATGACCATCTCCGCGTTGATTTGCGATAATTGTGACAGCCGCCTCACGCATCCGTGCGCGACGGAAGGGCGCGCAGCGCGTCGATCAACGCGGTCATGTCGTCGGGCAAGGGGGCTTCGAACTGCAGGGCGTCACCGCTGACCGGGTGCTCAAAGCCCAGAACGGCGGCATGGAGCGCCTGTCGGGGGAAATCGCGCGCAGCCCTCAGCCCGGCCTCGGACAGGGCGCGGAGCGGCAGCTTGCGCCGCCCGCCATAGACCGGATCGCCCACCAGCCCATGCCCGGCATGGGCCATGTGTACACGGATCTGATGGGTGCGGCCGGTTTCCAGCCAGCATTCCATCAGCGCGGCAACAGGTGGCTGGCCAAAGGTGTCGACCACACGCGCGCGGGTGACGGCGTGGCGTCCGCCCTCGAAGGTGACGGCCTGTTTCTGGCGGTCGGTGCGGTGACGCGCAAGGCCGCTGGTGACCTTGATGATATTGCCCGTCTCGAAGCTGACGCCGCGCAGCCCGCGCAGGCGCGGATCGGCGGCATCGGGCACGCCATAGACCACGGCGCGGTAATAGCGTTCGACGCTGTGATCTTCGAACTGCGCGGCAAGCCCGTGATGGGCGCGGTCAGATTTGGCAACCACCAGCAGGCCCGACGTGTCCTTGTCGATGCGGTGAACGATGCCGGGGCGCTTCATGCCGCCCACCCCCGAGAGCGTATCGCCGCAATGATGCAAAAGCGCGTTGACCAGCGTGCCGCCGGGACTGCCGGGGGCGGGATGCACCACCATGCCGACGGGTTTGTTGACCACGATCAGGTCGTCATCCTCGAACACGATATCGAGCGGGATGGATTCGGCGGCAATATGGGTGTCCTGCGCCTGAGGGACGGTGATGGCGATGCTGTCGCCTTCGGTGATACGGCTTTTGGGATCGGTGACGGGGGTGCCGTTGACCGACACCGCCCCTTCGGAAATCAGGCGGGCCAGACGGGTGCGCGACAGCGCCGCATCCTCTGGCACATCGCGGGACAACGCCTTATCAAGGCGGGGCGGCGGATCGGCGGCGATCCGAAAGGTCACAAGGGTGGACAGCATGGATAACAGCCCCGAGCCTCAGCCGGAGGTCGATCCGGCGATGGTGAGATATCTGCGCCTGCTGGTCACGATCCTGACAGGCACGATGATTGCCGGCGTTCTAGTCGTGATCTTCCTGCTTGTCACGCGCTTCACAGAAAAGCCCCCCGCCCTGCCCGAAACGCTGACCCTGCCCGACGGCGCCAAGGTGCAGGCCTTCACGCAAGGCGGCGACTGGTTTGCGGTGGTGACGGATGACGATCGCATCCTGATCTATGATCGGGTGACAGGGCAACTGCGACAGAGCGTGGTGGTGGAGTGATCTTGAATGGTACCGCCTCCCCGGCTTGAACGGGGGACCTCTGGATCCACAATCCAGCGCTCTAACCAACTGAGCTAAGGCGGCACTGCGCCGCGATTTAACTTTCCTGTTCGGTGATTGCAAGCCCATAGCGGGATTGATCGCAAGCTTTGTGCGCGGGCATGTCAGCGCGCCCCATACAAGCAGGCCCACAGCGTTGCATCTTGCCATTCAACACAGAAGGCGCTAGGCGCATAACGCTTGTGCAGGAGGCCGAAATGGGCATCAACACCGAACGAGACATCGAAGCCAATCTTCAGATCGGACCGACCGACCTTGGCATGGTCCGCCTGTTCATCGAAGCCGACGGGCTTGAGATCCCGATGGATTTCTCACCCGAAGAGGCCGAGGAAATCGCCGCCGAGATCACCGCGGCCGTCAAGGCGGCGCGGCTCAGGTCTGCGTGAAGCCCGGATCGCGGAGCGACTGCAGGCGCAGGGCCGCATGCCGGGCAAAGCGCCGGATCAGGGCGGTGCGGCGGGCCGGGGCCAGCCGGGTTTCGGGCGCCATGCGCAGAATGTCCGCGTCATAAGCATCGGCCACGATCAGCCCGGTATCCTGAGGCAAAAGGTCGGTCGGGAAGGCGGCGTCCACCGCCCAGAAATACCGGTCACACCAATCCAGATAGCCTTCCCACTTGCCGTCCGAGGTGAAATCTGCACGTGAGGATTTGCATTCGATCACCCAGATCTCGCCCTTGGGGCCAAGCGCCATCACATCGACCCGCTTGCCGTGTTCGGGGGTGAACTCCTCGATGCAGGCAAAGTCATGGCCCAGCAGATGCCGGCAGACACCGCGCGCCAGCGACTGGCCGGGTTGCAGATCGGGGGCGAGGATCGCGTTGGGATCGGCGGATGAGGTCATGTGTCGAATATGAACAAAATAGGAACACATGCAACCCCTTGCCGGACGGCTTGCCAGGCCCTAGGTAAGGGGGTGGCGGGTGCTGCCCTTCCCGTGAACGGTTGCATTCCGGTGGCCTTAAGCACTTCCGAGGGAGTTGGCTCTGGCCGGGCCCTGGTCCGGTTATTTCCGACACCCACCTGTATATACAGGTCCTCGGGAATGAGATAACCAAACGGTCGCGTGCGGGCCCGCCACTTCATAGCACTGCATTGCCCCTGCCCTGCGGGATGTGGGGACATTGCGGGCGATGATGCCGCCCGACATGCAGATGCCCGACACGACAGCCATCCGACACTACAGCCGCCCGTCATAGAGCCATCCGTCATACAGCCACCCCACAAGAAAAACGGACCGTGCAAGGCACGATCCGTTCACATGAAACATCCTGTTTTGTCAGGCTGATGCCTTACCGGCGCCGGTTGAACGGCTGGCGGCGCCCCTCATCCACCCGCACGGGGATAGCGACATAGTCGCGTTCCATCGCGTGCTGGCGCAGGCCACCATGATGATCGTCGTCGTCATCGTCCTTGAGACGCATCACCGCGATCCCGAACTGCACCCCGGCAAAGATGATGCCGTTGGAAATCCACAGGATCAGAACGGCCAGAACGCCCTTGTCGGAATGCGTCACCAGATGCCACAGGTTCGCCACATCGAAATAGAGCAGCATCGCCACGAACGCCGCCGAAATCCCGAAGCCGATGGCCACGTTGGTGATATAAAGGCGTATGAGCTTGGGCATGTGAAAGACTCCCTTATGCTTCAATGAAACATAACATGTCATGCGCCCGTAACAAGGGCAGCCCGGCAAATTCATCTTCCGACAGCGCGGATCGGCCCATGACCATTCCCAAGCCGTCGCATTTTGTCATTTGAGCCACGGGGCGCGTTTGGTTAACGTGACCGCATAACGAGTAAAATAGGGTAAGTGCCATGTTCCGTAACCTGTTCTTCGTATCGCTGCCATTGGTCTTCGGGCTGACGCTGGCGGCCTGCCAATCCGATCCCGGCGACGACCGGCAAAGCCTGATCCGGCCTGTGGACCCCCGAATCGAGATTTGCAGCGCCGGGTCCACCGTCACCCTGAGCGCCACGGCCAAGGCCGATCTGTCGGAACTGCTGCGCACCGGCAACGGCGAGATCACGACCCAGACGGAACGTCAGGTCAGAACGATCCTGACCGACAATGCGGGCGGCGCGCTAAGCGGTGATGCCTTGAACCGCGCGCTGGACACCTATACCGCCTGCCTGCGCGACGAGGCTGACCGGCAGGCACGGCGCGAGGCGCCATGGAATCATCTGACGGCGGCGGAATGCACGGCCGCCTATAGCTGCGAGGGACAGAACATGGCGCAATACCGCATCTGTCAGAGCGTCGTTTACGAGATGTATCAGGAGGGCAAGATCGATCTGGCCTATGCCCGCCGGACGCTTGGGGATTGTAACGGCATCATCGCCGACAATGCCGGCTGCTATCAGGCGACATCCAGCACGCAGCTCAAAACCGCTCGAGGGTTGTGTGAAGGCAAGACAGGCCCGATCACCGACCACGTTGCCGGGGGCGGCGAGGACTACCGGCGTCTTTTCGAGAACATGAAGTCCAGCGGATTGATCTGAGCGGTTGCCCGCTCAGAACGCTTCGGGACGGGCCTCGCGGGCCATGTGATCCAGAACGGCGTTCACGAAGCTGGATTCCTTGCCCTCGGGGTAGAAGCTTTTGGCGATGTCCACGAATTCCATGATGACCACCTTGGGCGGCGTGTCGGATTGCGTCATTTCGGCGCCTGCGGCCCGGAACAGCGCGCGCAGCGTCGGATCGATCCGGGCGATGGGCCATTTGGCCACCAGCGCGCGGTCGGTCATCTGGTCGATGCTGGCCTGCCAGTTCACCGCGTCGCGCATCAGTTGGCCGAACAGCGCCGGATCGCCCTCGACCATGTCGCCCTCATCGTAATGGGCGCCAAAGCGGTGATCTTCGAATTCGCGGATCACCGCATCGACGGTCTGCTGGCTGACTTCCATCTGGAACAGCGCCTGCACGGCGTAGAACCGCGCCGCCGAGCGCATCTTGCGGCGCTGATTGCCCGAGATCGGGCCGGGTGCGGTACCGGACTCTGTGCCGGAGGGGGGGGTATCCTCGATGGTCATGCCTTGGGGTTGTCCTTGAGCTCGCCTGCCAGCTTGTAATCTTCGGTGGCAGGCATGAAGCCCACCCCCTTGCGCCGACCGCCCCATTTACGGGTGAGCGCGACCAGATGCAAGGCCGCGGCGGCGGCGCCCGCGCCTTTGTTCATGCGGGCCGGATCGGCGCGCACCTCGGCTTGATCGCGGTTTTCCACGGTCAGGATGCCATTGCCGATGCACAGCCCTTGCAGGCCCAGAAGGGTGATCCCGCGCGAACTGTCGTTGCAGACGGTGTCGTAATGCGTGGTCTCGCC
>JALQUE010000360.1 GCA_023260815.1 Roseovarius sp. | reverse complement strand
GGCCATCGTCTTGACGCCCCAGTACTCGCTGTCAATCAGCTTGCCGCCGTTGTCGGACAGCACGGTACCGAAATGTTCGATGAGGCCTTCAGCCTGCGCGTTGGACAGATCCTGGCGCGCGATGAATACATGCTCGTAGAGCGGCATGTGATCTCCACTTTTTTCAGGGCGCATTTCATAGGCGGGGGCATGGTCCTTCCGCTGCCCCACCACGAGAGACTGCGCGGTTCAAATCGTTTTGCGAAAGGAAGCTGGTCCTTACGATGGATTGCGCCGCGTGGCAAGGCCCGCCGCACGCACCGGGGCAGAAGCGGAAATTCTCCGCTTGATCGCCCTAAACATGCCTGAATTGGGTGTTCAGTTAACCTTCAGTTGAGTGATTTGCCAGTAATGAGGTTGAAGATGGTTGCGTTTCCCGATGATCCCTTTTCGCGGATCAATGATCATGTGCCGGCACTGGGCTACAAGCCCGGTGCGGCGCTGCGACATGCGGTCCTGATGTGTCTGGGGGCCGCGTTTCTGATGGCGGCGATGGGCCTGTGGATGATGCCGGGGGCGGCCGGCGATCCGGCGATGCAATTGATCCGGTTGATGATCTCGGGCGTGGCGGTGGTGGCGGGGCTGGTGTGCCTTGCCAGCATGGATCCGGCGCGCAATGATCCCGAAATTCAGATCGACCCGGCGCGCGGGCAATTGCGCCTGATCGACCGTGACGCCAAGGGCGCGCCACGTGTGGCGGCGTTTCACGAGCTTGACACCCTGCAGGATGCGGTGCTGGAGAACGGCTTTTTTTCCGTGCGGGATGCCAGGGGGCGAGAACTGGTTTCGATGCGGGTCACGGATCGGCGGGTTCACGACACGTTGTGCCGGATCTTCGATCTGAAGGCGTGATCTGCGCGGTTGAGGCGGCTTTCCGCCCTACATCTGTTCGCTAATCCACACATTTTGTTGAATTCTGATGGAGTGTCGGCTGTAGCGAACAGCCCCAGTTTGCCCTACATCATAGGCACACAACTTTGCAGGGAGAAATTGCAATGAGAAAGACACTTTTGGCCGCCGCACTGACGCTTGGCGCAAGCGCCGCCTTCGCCGCCCCCGAAACCTACGAACTGGACGCCAGCCACAGCCAGATCGTGTTCTCGTATGACCACCTGGGGTATTCGACCACATATGGCATGTTCTCGGGCTTCGAGGGCGAAATCATGTTCGATCAGGAAAACCCGGCAAATTCGTCGGTCACGGTGTCGATGCCCGTGCGGTCGATGCTGACCGGCTGGGAAAAGCGGTTCGAGCATTTCATGTCCGATGATTTCTTCGGTGCCGCCGAGGGGGACATGGTCAGCTTCACGTCCACCGCAATTGAGGTGACGGGCGACGATACCGCCAAGATCACCGGCGATCTGACGATGAACGGCGTGACCAAGTCGGTTGTTCTGGATGCCAAGCTGAACAAGGTCGAAGGTCATCCGATGAAGAACGGCCAGCCGTGGGCCGGGTTCGATGCGACGACCACGCTGCTGCGGTCGGATTTCGGTGTGGGGCAATTCGCGCCCGCCGTCAGCGATGAGGTCGAGGTCATGATCTCGATCGAGGCTGGCAAGGCCCAGTAAGCCGGCAAGGCCCAGTAAGCTGGCAAGGCCCGGTAAGCTGGCGTCAAGCTGCCGATATTTCAGAACGACACAGGCCAGCACAGGCCAGCCCGGTATGGGCTGGCCTTTTTGGTGGGCGGGGGATGGCGGGCCGTCAGCCGCGTGTGGCGGTCAGATCGAAGCTGATATCGACGGTCGCGCCCAAGGAGTCCGTGCCATCGCCGCCGATCCCGAAATTGCGCCGGTCCACGCTCAGCGTGCCGGTTGCGGTGGCGGTGTCGCCGTCGATGCTCAGGTCGAAGGGCAGCTCGACCGGCACGGACTGATCCTTGATGGTCAGCGTTCCACGTGCCAGTTGCCCGGCATCGGACGCGACCAGATCGGCCTCGAATGTGGCGGTCGGAAACGCCTCGGTGTTGAAATATTCCTTGCCCATCGCCTGATCGGTGACTGACCCAAGCGTGAGCGATCCGATCGACACGGTCACCGTCACGTCGCCGTGACGGCCGTTTGCATCGGCTTGCCCGGTATAGCTGATATCGGCGGTCCAATCGGCAAAGCTGCCGGTGACCTGACTGCCCATCTGGGTGATGCTGATCTGCAATGTGCCTTGCTGGACCTGCCATTCGCTGTCCACGGCGGCGAGTGTGGCCATGCCCGATGCGCCAGCCCCCTTGGAGAACCACCCCAGAGCGCCGGCCCCGCCCAGAACCCCCGCCCAGACCGCGAGCGCGGTCACAAAGGGCAGCAGGTGACCGGGTTGCCGGGTGGTCGGATGCGCGGGGTTCAGGCCGGGCAGCATCCGGCGCAGAGTGGCATCGCCGTCGATCACATGGTGCTTCAGCGCCCCCGTCACATGCAGCGTGATCGCGCCGATCAGCACCCATTGCAGCACGTAATGCACCACGCCCGAAATCTCGGCCAGGTGCGGGTCTTGCGGCACGAAGGGCAGGGTTTGCCCGAACGGCCACCAGATCGGCGCAAAGCCCGTGGTCGCGGCGTGATGCACCCAACCCGACAAGGGCACCAGCACCAGCGAGCCGTAAAGCAGCCAGTGCACGGTTTCGGCAAGCCATGCCTCGGCGCGCTTGTCGCCGTTCAGAAGGCCCGGCTTGGGCTGGCTGATGGCCCAGAGGATACGCGCCAGCGCCACGAAGAACACGGTAACACCAAGGGTCTTGTGGGCGGAAAACAGGAGTGTGGCCAGCCGCACCGTCGCCTCGGTCGCGGCGGCGTCGGGGTTGCGCACTTGATAGGCCAGATCGTTGGCGATCAGCCCCAGCGGAATGATCGCAAGGATCAGGAGGGCCGTGAGCCAGTGAAATGTCTTGGTCACGCTGCCATAGGTCGTGCTGGAGTTGCCGGTGGGCATCGCTTGGCTCCTGTCGGTTGCGTATGCCGGCCAATCTAGCGGGGCGGCGGAGAGGAACAATGCCCGCGTGCGCACAGGCGACGTGCGCTGGTGTTGGTCGTTGCCTCCGCTTGCGAGGCGCGGTATCCGGGGGGCGCACGATCAGGGAGGCAGACGATCAGATGAGCCGAGCATTCGTATTCCCCGGACAGGGGGCGCAGACCATCCAGACGATCAGATGAGCCGAGCATTCGTATTCCCCGGACAGGGGGCGCAGACCATCGGGATGGGCAAGGCCCTGGCCGAGGCCTATCCGGCCGCGAGGGCGGTGTTCAACGAGGTGGATGACGCGCTTGGGGAAAAGCTGAGCGCGCTTGTCTGGGAGGGCGCGCAGGATGACCTCACGCTGACGCAGAATGCGCAGCCCGCGTTGATGGCCACCTCGCTGGCGGCATTGCGCGCGCTGGAGGCCGAGGGCATCGGCATCGACGCCGCCGCCATGGTGGCGGGGCATTCGCTTGGGGAATATTCGGCGCTGGCGGCGGCGGGCGCGTTCAGCGTGGCGGATTGCGCGCGACTGCTGCGGGTGAGGGGCGAGGCGATGCAAAAGGCCGTGCCGGTCGGCGTGGGGGCCATGGCCGCGGTTCTGGGCCTCGATCTGGAGGCGGTGCGCGCTCTGGCGGCGGATGCCGCCGAGGGCGAGGTCTGCGAGGCGGCGAATGACAACGATCCCGGTCAGGTGGTCGTCTCGGGGCACCGCGCGGCGGTGGAACGGGCGGTGGCGATGGCCAAGGACAGGGGCGCCAAGCGCGCGATGCTGTTGCCGGTCAGCGCGCCGTTTCACTGTGCGCTGATGCAGCCCGCCGCAGATGCGATGGCCGAGGCGCTGAGCACGGTGACGATTACCGCGCCGCGCGTGCCGTTGGTGGCCAATGTGGTGGCCGAGCCGGTCAGCGATCCGGACCGCATCCGCGCGCTGCTGATCGCGCAGGTGACCGGTGCGGTGCGCTGGCGCGAGTCGGTGCTGTATATGGCGGCGCAGGGCGTGACCGAGACATGGGAGATCGGCGCGGGCAAGGCGCTGTCGGGTATGGTACGCAAGATCAATCGCGAGATCGCCTGCAAACCGGCGGGCACACCTGAAGATGTGCAAAAAATCCTTG
>JALQUE010000275.1 GCA_023260815.1 Roseovarius sp. | reverse complement strand
GTCCATCGGCACGTTCTCGTGGTCGTCGATCAAGAACCTGCGCGACCACCCGAAATCGTCCTCCATCGTGATGCTGGCGACGGTGTTCTTCGTGATCTACACCCATAACCTTGCCATCGGGGTTCTGGTCGGCGTGCTGCTGTCGGGCATCTTCTTTGCGTGGAAGATCGCGCAACTGTTCCGCGTCCGCTCCGAGATCACCGCCGACGGCACCCACCGCACCTATATCGTCGAAGGGCAGCTGTTCTTCGCCTCGGCCGAGGATTTCATGAAGGCGTTCGATTTCCGCGAAGCCCCCGAAAAAGTGACCATCGACGTCAGCCGCGCCCATATCTGGGACATTTCCTCGGTTGCGGCGGTGGACATGGCCGTGCTCAAGTTCCGCCGTGAGGGGGCCGAGGTCGAGATCATCGGCATGAACGAAGCCTCTGAAACCATCGTCGATCAGCTTGCCGTCCACGACAAGCCCGGCGCGATGGACAAATTGCTGGGCCATTGAGGATATCATGACCATGACAACCGACACACTCATCGCCCTTGTCGACGGTTCGGCCTATTCCGAAAGCGTCTGCCATCATGCCGCATGGATCGCCGGGCGCGCCGGCTGGAGCGTCAAGGTCTACCACGTGATGGGCCGCCGCGATGCGCCCGCCACGCAGGATTTAAGCGGCGCGATCCGCCTTGGCGCACGCACGGCCCTTCTGGAACAGCTTTCGGATCTGGACGCACAGCGCGCGAAACTGGCCCATGAACATGGCCGCGCGATCCTCGACGATGCCCGCGCGATCATCGAAGGCGCGGGCGACATCGTCGTGGAAACCCGCCTGCGCCAGGGCGATCTGGTCGAAACGGTCACCGCCAAGGAAGACACCGGCGAGATGATCGTGATCGGCAAGCGCGGCGAGGCGGCGGGACTGGCCGCCGCACATCTTGGCTCCAACCTGGAACGGATCGTGCGGGCCAGCCACAAGCCTGTCTTCGTGGCCAACCGCGCCTTTCGCGCGCACAAACGGGTGTTGGTGGCCTTTGATGGCGGCGCGTCGTCGCTTCGGGCGGTGGATTACATCGCGCGCAGCCCGATCTTTGCCGGGCTTGAGGTGACGGTGGTGTTCGCCGGGGTCGAAAGCCCGACCATCGCCAGAACGCTGGAGGATGCCGCAGCCACCCTGCGCGCCGGTGGCTTCACGCCCGAAACGGTGGTCCGTCCCGGCGAGCCGGAAAAGGTGCTGGCCGCGATGACGGCGGATACCGGTGGGGCTGCCGAGGCCGATGCGGGCCACGATCTTCTGGTGATGGGCGCCTATGGCCACAGCCGGGTGCGCGCGCTGCTGATCGGCTCCACCACGACCGAGATGATCCGCTCGTGCAAGGTGCCCGTGGTGCTGATGCGCTAGGGCGCAGGCTTGGCGGAGCGGGGGCCGTTCAGCCCCCGCGCTGCGGGATCACCTGTTGCGCGATGCCTGCGAACAGCAGGTAGACGCTGGTCACCACAAGCCCCCAATGCGCCCAGCTTTCGGGGTGGAAATCCACCCAGGCCGCCCATCCCGCAAAGAACGTCCATGCGAATGTCATGGGCAGTGACAACACGCGCCAGCGTTCGGTCCGCACCGGGTGGATGAATTTCAGTGGCAGGAACATCGCCACCGACAGCAGCGTGACCAACAGCAGGATCAGCCATGTGGGCGGCTGCACGGCGAACATGACCAGCACGGTCATCTGCCAGCATCCCGGAAAGCCTGAAAACGAATTGTCTTTCGTTTTCATATTGGTATCGGCGAAATACAGCGCGCTGGCATAGGTGATGATGATGATCGCCATCCATCCCGTCCAGCCCGGCAGCAGATCGGACTTGAACAGCGCAAAGGCCGGGATGAACACATAGGTCAGGTAGTCGATGATCAGATCCAGCAACACCCCGTCAAAGCGCGGCGCGTTCTGCCAGACCAGATAGCGGCGGGCCAGCGGTCCGTCGATGCCGTCCACGGCAAAGGCCACGACGAGCCACAGGAACATCATCGCCCATTCACGGTCCATCGCCGCCAGCAGGGCCAACATCGCAAACACCGCACCGGACGCTGTCAGGAAATGGACCAGTAATGCCTTGTAGCTCAAACTCATGACGCCCTCTTCGCGCAACTGCGCGGCCGATGCAATCACCCTTTGGGATGTGCCCGTCGGTAAACTTCCATCAGGCGGCTGGTATCCACGGCCGTATAGGCCTGCGTCGTCGACAGGGACGCATGACCCAAAAGTTCCTGGATGGCGCGCAGGTCTCCGCCCGCATTCAACAGATGCGTGGCAAAGCTGTGGCGCATCGCATGGGGTGTGGCGGTTGCGGGCAGGCCCAGCTGGGTGCGGGCCGCCTCGGTCACCTTCTGCACCGCCCTCGGATTCAGCGCGCCGCCCCTCGTGCCGCGAAACAGCGGCGTGCCCGGACGCAGATCAAAGGGACACAGCCGCACGTAATGCGCCACCGCGTCGCGCGCCGGCGCGATCACCGGCACGATGCGTTCCTTGCCGCCCTTGCCGGTGATCCTCAGCGCCTCGCCCATCGGCAGATCGTCGCCTGACAGGCCAAGCGCCTCGGATATGCGCAGCCCGCAGCCATACAGCAGCGTGATCACCGCCTGATCGCGCGCCGCCACCCAAGGCGTGCCCGACTGCATTTCAAGTGTCTCGATCAGATCCCGCGCCGCCTCGGGCGCCAAGGGGCGTGGCAGCTTGCGCTGAAACTTGGGTGCGCGCGCCGACAGAACCGCCGTCGCATCAAAGCCTTCGCGCTCGGACAGCCAGCGATAGAAGCTTTTCACCGCCGACAGCTTGCGCGCCAGCGACCGCGCGCCGACATCGTGACCACGGGTAAAGGCCATCCACGCGCGCATGTCGGTGACGCCGATCCGGGTCAGTGGCGCGATGCCCTGCGCTTCGCCCTTGTGCTCGGTCATGAAGGCCAGAAACCCGGCCACATCGCGGCCATAGGCGTCCAGCGTATTGTCGGCAGCGCCCTTCAGGGCTTTTTGCGCCTCCAGCCAGCCCTGCAACGCATCGCGGGCCGCCGGGCTGATCATGACAGCCAGCGCCGCATCGCCCGTTCGAACACGCCTGCGAAAAACGCCAGCAGGTCGGTGCCCTGCTGCGGGCTGAACTGATGCGGATCCTCGGCCCCCATGGCCAGCATCCCCGGCAGGCGCCCGGTGCCGAAATCCAGCAACAGGCACGCTTCCGAGCGCAGGTAGGACGCCTCCTGCCCATAGACGCGGGGATCGCCCTCGTGGATCTGGCGCAACGTCACCTGACGCGGCGTGCCATTGCGCCCGTCGGTCAGATAGTTGCGCACAAAGCCCGGTTCGGCCGCCGACAGAACATTGCCAAGGCGCTTGATCGTGGGGTCGCTGTCATCCTGCACGGTTTCCAGAACCAGACAAGAATCAGCGGAGGATGAGGGACCCAATCCAAGACCAGAGCGCTGGATTACCAGATCACAGGGAGCCAGCGGACCAAGGTGACCCCCCGGATGTCAAAGAGCCAGCCAGCTCGGCGGTGCCCATCGCCCCCACCACTCTACGCCCGGCTCACGTGGTAGTCCACGGGCCGGTACCGCTAGTGGTCGCCGCCGGGACAAAGGCATCAGTTGCAACAGGGTGGGAGGGGTGTGGGGGGGCTGGGAACCCGGGCAGACAATGAGATACACAGAGTTGCTCCCTGCTCGGCCACCCGAGGCTGGCGGCCAGAAACCGCGCTATCA
>JALQUE010000264.1 GCA_023260815.1 Roseovarius sp. | reverse complement strand
CCCCGCCAGTTTCCCCGGCGCCGCCATCCGGCGGGCCACGGGGACGCCGATGATGGGCTATGCCGGGGCGACCTATCTCCTGCAGGAAGTGTGCAACGGACTATTCGATGCGCTGTTCCACATCCTGCCGCTTGGCACCGAGATGGACGCCACCGCCGCCACGCCGACACCGATGCGCCGCGATTTCCCCTGGGACGCGGATGCGCAACGCGAGCTGGACCGGATCGTTGCCGGCCATCCCGTCCTGACCCGAATTTCCGCTGCAAAGACCCTGCGCGACGCCGCCGAGGAAGCCGCCCTGCGGCAAGGCGCCGAGCGCGTGGTTCTGGAAACCGTTCAAGCCCTGTCGCCCGAGGGGCGGCAGGCCCAGCCAGTTCACAAGGAGGACTGACATCATGACCGACATGACATCCAACCCGCCGCATCGCGGCCATCACGGCCGCCGCCGCAGTCTGGAATTCAAGGTCTATTTCGCGACGATCTTCATCGTGGCGCTGCCCTTCGCAACGGTGCGCTACCTGCGCGATGTCAGCGAGTACCGCACGCTGAACCTGCGCGGCCCGCTGGCCCGCGCGTGGTCCGAGGCGGATCGCACGACGCCATTCATATTCTCGGCCTGAGCACCTCTGCGTGCTCGGTGATCCGAGATCCAAGCTGCCTGTCCGAAAGGGCGGACAGAAACCTGAGGGACCGTGAAGGCCCCGAAGGCACCCGGCCGCGGGGTTCGCGGCGTCAGCATAACGTTCCGGAGGAAAGTTCATGGCTGATAAATCCGACCTGTCCTTCACAGGTCTCACAGACGAGCAGGCCCAGGAGCTGCATTCAGTCTACATGAGCGGCCTTTGGCTGTTCGCGCTGATTGCAGTGGTCGCACACATCGCGACCTTCATCTGGTTCCCGTGGTTCTAAGGAAGGGGTATAGAAATGGCTAAATTCTACAAGATCTGGCTCATCTTCGACCCCCGCCGCGTTTTCGTGGCGCAGGGCGCGTTCCTGTTTCTGCTCGCGGCGATGATCCACCTCGTGCTTCTGAGCACCGACGGTTTCAACTGGTTTGAAATCGCCGCTGCCAAGTACGGCGGCTGATCGCTGATGCAAGACAGCGCTGCGGGCGGGGCCTGTCCCGCCCGCGGCCACCAAAGACAAGTTTAGATCCGGTTGGCTCCGGGCCAGAGGGCCCCGTGGGCTGCCACATTCGGAGGCTGCGAAAATGGCTGTGCTCAGTTTCGAACGAAAATACCGGGTCCGCGGAGGGACGCTGATCGGCGGCGATCTGTTCGACTTCTGGGTCGGACCTTTCTACGTTGGCTTCTTCGGTGTCACGGCGGCGTTCTTCGCCGCACTGGGGACCATTCTGATATTCTGGGGCGCTGCCCATCAGGGCACCTTCAATCCTTGGCTGATCAACATCGCGCCGCCCGATCTGAAATACGGTCTGGGACTGGCACCGCTGATGGAGGGCGGCCTTTGGCAGATCATCACGATCTGCGCGCTTGGCGCCTTCATCAGTTGGGCGCTGCGAGAGGTCGAGATCTGCCGCAAGCTGGGCATGGGCTATCATGTGCCCTTCGCCTTCAGCGTCGCGATCTTTGCCTATGCCACGCTGGTGGTGTTCCGTCCCTTGCTGATGGGCGCCTGGGGGCATGGCTTCCCGTATGGCATCTTCAGCCACCTCGATTGGGTGTCGAACACCGGCTACGCCTATCTGCACTTCCATTACAATCCGGCGCATATGCTGGCGGTGACCTTCTTCTTCACCACCACCCTGGCGCTGGCGCTGCATGGCGGCCTGATCCTGTCGGCGGCCAACCCCGAGAAGGGCGAAGAGGCCAAGTCGCCCGATCACGAGGATACGTTCTTCCGCGATTTCATCGGTTACTCGGTGGGCACGCTGGGGATTCACCGCGTCGGTTTGCTGCTGGCGCTCAATGCCGGGTTCTGGTCGGCGGTCTGCATCATCATCAGCGGACCGCTTTGGACCAAGGGCTGGCCCGAGTGGTGGAACTGGTGGCTTGAGCTGCCGATCTGGCCCTCTCAGGTGGGGATGTAAGAGATGCCCGAATATCAAAACATATTCACGCAAGTTCAGGTCCAGGGCCCGCCCGAATGGGGCATGGACAACGAAAACAACATGGCCGAGGAGCGGATCGGCAAGCCGTTCTTCAGCACCCTTGTCGGGTGGATGGGCAACGCACAGATCGGTCCCGTCTATCTTGGCTGGACCGGGATGATCAGCCTGCTGACCGGTGTCCTGTGGTTCAACATCGTGGGTCTGAACATGCTGGCGCAGGTCGGCTGGTCGATCCCCGAGTTCCTGCGGCAGGGTTTCTGGCTGGCGCTGGAGCCTCCCGGCCCCGAGCATGGCCTGTCGATGCCGCCGCTGAATGACGGGGGCTGGTACATCATCTCGAGCTTCTTCCTGCTGGTCAGTGTCATGACATGGTGGCTGCGCTCGTATCTGCTGGCGCAGCAGCACAAGATGGGCAAGCATGTCGCCTGGGCCTTTGCCTCTGCGATCTGGCTGTTCCTTGTGCTGGGTCTCTTCCGTCCGATCCTGATGGGATCATGGTCCGAGGCCGTGCCGTATGGCATCTTCCCGCATCTCGATTGGACCACGGCGTTCTCGATCCGCTACGGCAACCTTTACTACAACCCGTTCCACTGTCTCTCGATCGTGTTCCTTTATGGCTCGGTCCTGCTGTTCGCCATGCATGGCGCGACCATCCTTGCCGTGACCCGCTTTGGCGGCGACCGCGAGCTGGAGCAGATCTACGACCGCGGCACGGCGAGTGAGCGTGCGGCCCTGTTCTGGCGCTGGACCATGGGGTTCAATGCCACGATGGAGGGCATTCACCGGTGGGCCTGGTGGTTCGCGGTGCTGACGCCGATCACCGGCGGTATCGGGATCCTGCTGACGGGCACTGTTGTCGACAACTGGTTCATATGGGCCCAGGAGCACAACTTCGCGCCGATGTATGATGGTTCTTACGGCTACGAGAACTACGGGTCTTATGAAGCCTTCATCGGGCAGGAGGACTGAGCGATGTTTCCCAAATGGTTTGACAAATGGAACCGGGACAATCCCACGGACGTCTTCCGTCCGGCGATCATCATCGGCACGGTGGGCGGGGCAGTCTTTGCCGCCACCATGCTGATCGCATGGGGGCAGCCCTTCGCCACCGACAGCATGCAGACCGGCCCGCGCGGCACGGGGATGTCCGTCCCCGAATTCACCGCCGATCTGGCGAAGCCCGATCCCCATATCGAGCTTCTGATCGAGGACCCGCCCTTTGTGCCCGAACCGGGTGAAGCCCTGGCCAAGGACATCTACCAGAACGTTCAGGTTCTGGGCGATCTGACCGACGCCAACTTCAACCGGCTGATGGCGGCGATGACCCGGTGGGTCTCGCCCGAGCAGGGCTGCGCCTATTGCCACGGGGATGGCGACATCGAGACGTATGGCGAGGACAACCTTTACACCAAGGTCGTCGCCCGCCGGATGATCCAGATGACGCAGAACATCAACGAGGCATGGGACGGTCACGTCAACGCCAACAAACAGGTCGGCGTGACCTGCATGACCTGCCACCGCGGCGAGAACGTTCCCAGCGACATCTGGTTCAAGATGGGCGATGTGAACGAGACGATGGCGGGCTGGTCGGCCAATCAGAACCGGGTGACGGCGCAAAGCCAGTTCACCTCGTTGCCCTCGGACGCGCTGGAGAAGTATCTTCTCGATGGCGAGGCGATCGGGGTGCACGATCTGGAAAGCCGCGTCGCGGGTGTTCCGGGCGAGGATGGCTATCCGGGCATCCAGCAGGCCGAGCGGACCTATTCGCTGATGAACTATGTCAGCAACTCGCTTGGGGTGAACTGCGTGTTCTGCCACAACAGCCGCGCCTTCTATGACGGTGGGCAGGTGACCCCGCAATGGGCCACCGAAAGCCTGGGCATCCAGATGGTGCTCGAGATGAACAACGATTATCTCGTGCCGCTTGAGGATCAGTATCCGCCCGAACGCCTTGGGCCGGTTCATGCCGATGCGCCGAAGGCGGCCTGTGCGACTTGTCACAAGGGCTATCAGCAGCCGCTGCAGGGCACGAACGTGATCAAGGACTGGCCGGAACTGGCCACCACGGGCGTGCCGGATTACGGCAACTGAGCTAACACAGGGACCGGCGCGCCATCCCGCGCGCCGGTCCATCCTCATCGCGCCGCTTGCGTCCCGACCCCGTTGCGCGGGCGACGCCAGAGCCACCGAAAAGGGGGGCGCGATGCCCAGCGAAAAACCACACACACCGTTGCTTGACCGTGTCGCCGGCCCATCGGACCTGCGCCAGATGCCGGACCGCGATCTGGCCCGGTTGGCCCAGGAGTTGCGATCCGAGGTGATTTCGGCCGTGTCGGAAACCGGCGGGCATCTTGGATCTAGCCTTGGCGTGGTGGAACTGACGGTGGCGATCCACGCGGTGTTCAGCACCCCGATGGACAAGCTGATCTGGGATGTCGGCCATCAATGTTATCCGCACAAGATCCTGACCGGACGGCGTGACCGCATCCGCACCCTGCGCCAGAAGGATGGGCTAAGCGGCTTCACCAAGAGATCCGAGTCGCCCTATGATCCGTTCGGGGCGGCGCACAGTTCGACCTCGATCAGTGCCGCGCTTGGTTTTGCGGTGGGGCGCGACATGGGCCAGGCCACGGGCGATGCGATTGCGGTGATCGGCGACGGGTCGATCAGCGCGGGCATGGCCTATGAGGCGATGAACAATGCCGGTCACGAGGGGCGGCGGCTGTTTGTGATCCTGAACGACAATGAAATGAGCATTGCGCCGCCGGTGGGGGCGATGTCGTCCTATCTGAGCCGGCTTTACGCAAACGAGCCGCTGGCGCGGATGGCGTCGCTGGCCGAAGGGTTCGAGGCGGCGATGCCCGCGCCCATGCGCGAGGGCGCCAAGCGCGCCCGTCAGCTGGTGACCGGGCTGACCGGGTCTGGAACTTTGTTCGAAGAACTGGGCTTTGAGTATGTCGGGCCGATCGACGGGCACGACATGGACCAGCTTTTGCCCGTGTTGCGCGCGGCGCGCACCCGCGCCACCGGGCCGGTCCTGATCCATTGCTGCACGGTCAAGGGCAAGGGCTATGCCCCCGCCGAGACCAGCAGCGACAAGTATCATGGCGTGGCGAAATTCGATGTGGCCACCGGTACGCAGACCAAGTCATCGGGCGGCACACCGTCCTTTACGTCGATCTTCGGGCAATCGCTGACCGAAGAGGCCGCGCGCGATCCCGATATCGTCGCGGTCACCGCCGCGATGCCGTCGGGTACCGGGCTGGATGTGATGGCCGAACGGTTCCCTGCCCGCGTCTTTGACGTGGGCATAGCCGAACAGCACGCGGTGACCTTTGCCGCAGGGATGGCGGCAAGCGGTCTCAAGCCGTTCTGCGCGATCTATTCCACCTTCCTGCAGCGTGGATATGATCAGGTGGTGCATGATGTGGCCCTGCAGGGCTTGCCGGTGCGCTTTGCGATTGACCGCGCGGGGTTGGTGGGGGCCGATGGGGCGACCCATGCGGGCGCCTTCGATATCGGCTATCTGTCCAGTCTACCGGGGTTCACCGTGATGGCGGCGGCTGACGAGGCCGAATTGAAGCATATGGTGGCCACAGCCGCCGCGCATGATGCCGGGCCGATCGCCTTCCGCTATCCGCGCGGATCGGGCATGGGCGTGGATATCCCCGAACGCGGCCAGGTTCTGAAGATCGGCAAGGGCCGGGTGCTGCGCGAAGGCACGGATGTGGCGATCCTGTCCTATGGCGCGCATCTGGCGGAATGCATCGAGGCCGCCGACCTGCTGGAACGCGAGGGGCTGAGCGTCACGCTGGCCGATGCACGTTTTGCCAAGCCGCTGGATACCGAGCTGGTGATGCGGCTTGCCGAAAAGCATCGCGCGATGATCACGGTGGAGCAGGGGGCCGAGGGCGGGTTCGGCTCGATCGTGATGCATGCGCTGGCGCGCGAGGGCGCGTTTGATCGCGGGCTGGCGATGCGCAATGTCTGCTTGCCGGATCGGTTCATAGATCAGGCCAGCCCCGCAGACATGTATGCCGATGCCGGGATGACCGCCGGCGATATCGCGGCCACGGCCCGTGCCGCCGCCGAGCGCACGGCCCGTGTCGTGCCGCTGAGCCTGGCCAAGTAGGGGCCGTTCAAGCGACTGCCGGACAATGAAAAAGGCCGCGCGGGGGATGCCCTGCGCGGCCTTTCAAACGGGGTGTGATCTACAGGACTTACGAGCCGCCCTTGGGGCCGACCGATGCAAGGTAGGCCCAGACGTTGACGGCGTCTTCTTCCTTGCGGACCTTGTAGGTCATTTTCCCACGGCCATCTTCGCCGGTATGCTCCTTGAGCCAATCCGTCGGTTCCTGGACGTAGCCGACAAAGCTGGCCTCATCCCAGGCAAGACCCTTTTCACCGGCTGCGATCAGCAGGTCGGAATACCGGAAATCTTCAACAGAACCGGCCGTGCGGCCGACAATACCATACAGGTTCGGGCCGACGCGACCGCCCTTGACGATGTTGTTCCCATCGGCGTCGGTGATCATGTGGCAGGCCTTGCACTGGTTGAAGGCCTTTTCGCCCGCCGCCGCGTCGCCGCTGGCGTGATCATCCGCGAATGCCGGCGCAGCCAGAGCCACGGCGGTCAGAAGCGTTGCGTATTTCAGTTTCATCCGAAACCTCCCTTGGTTGCTCTGGCGTAGTCAGCTAGCTTTGCGCACCCGATGTCAACCGTCTGATTGCAGGAAAAGGCGGGATTATGCCACTGCGTGGGCAATCGCGCATTGCTTCCAGAGCACGGTCAGCGCCTCGACCAGATGGTCGATATCGGCGTCGCTGTGCAAGGGGCCGGGGGTGAAGCGGAGCCGCTCGGTGCCCTTGGGCACGGTCGGGTAATTGATCGGCTGCACATAGATGCCCCAGTCGCGCATCAGGATATCCGCCAGCATCCGGCACTTGACCGGATCCTTGATCATCACGGGGATGATATGGCTGGGATTGTCGAGATGCGGAATGCCCCGGCGATCCAGCTGCGCGCGCAGGCGCGCGACGCGGTCGCGCTGTTGCTGGCGTTCGATCTCGGAGGTCTTGAGATGCGCGATCGAGGCTGTTGCCGCTGCCGCAACGGCAGGGGGCAGGGCGGTGGTGAAGATGAAGCCGCTGGCGAACGAGCGGATGAAATCGCACATCGCGGTTGAACCGGTCACATAGCCGCCCATGCAGCCATAGGCCTTGCCGAGCGTGCCTTCGATCAGGGTGATGCGGTCGGACAGACCTAGCTCTTCGCTGACGCCGCCGCCGCGCGGGCCGTACAGGCCCACGGCATGCACCTCGTCGAGGTAGGTCATGGCGCCGTATT
>JALQUE010000175.1 GCA_023260815.1 Roseovarius sp. | reverse complement strand
TCCTCGATCGACGCGACCGACCGGGGCAGGGGGAGAGCTTGAAGAATACGGGGGTAGATTCCGGTAGGGGGCAGGATCGTATCACAAGGCCCTGACACCCCCTTCTTTCCTCCATTTTGAACTCTGTGCCGCCTTTGTGGTGGCGATGATCGCGGTGCGTCCGTTTGGGAGCCGTGACGGTGGCAAGAAATAGGGCTGATTACTTCACAAGCTGGCCCCGGTTTGCCGCCGCCACCGGTATTCGCCAGTGAGCAGGATGTGTGCCCAGCCGAGCGGCGAGATATGCGCCAGTAAATTGGGCGCACAATTCAACCCGGCCCGCTGACGCGCGGCGACGGCCTGACCGAGATGCTTGGTGTTCCAGTAGATGATGATGGCAGCGAGCAGGTTGAGGCCGGCCATGCGGTAGTGCTGCCCCTCGGCGGTGCGATCACGGATTTCGCCCTGTCGCCCGATGCGCAGGGCGTTTTTCAGGGCGTGATGGGCCTCGCCCTTGTTCAAGCCGATCTGGGCCCGGCGCTGCATGTCGGCGTCGAGTAGCCACTCGATGATGAAGAGGGTGCGTTCGATGCGGCCGATTTCGCGGAGCGCCACGGCCAGCTCGTGCTGGCGCGGATAGGCGGCGAACTTTTTGAGCAACTGACTGGGCGGCAGGACGCCCGTCGCCATGGTGGCCACGGCACGCAGGACGCCAGGCCAGTTCTGGACGATGACGCCTTCGCGGATCTTGCTGCCGATCAAGCCGCGCAACTCGTTCGGCGCGGTGGCGGGATCGAAGAGATAGAGCCGCGTTGACGGCAGATCCCGGATGCGCGGAATGAACCGGTAGGACAGCAGCGCGGTCACGGCAAAGACCTGGTCTGTAAAGCCACCGGTGTCGGCATACTGCTCCGAGATCTTTTGTCCGGCCTCGTTCATCAGCAGCCCGTCCAGAATGTAGGGCGCCTCGCTCACGGTGGCCGGAATGTTCTGGGTGGCAAAGGGGCCGAACTGGTCGGAGACATGGGTATAGGCCTTGAGGCCTGGCTCGGAGCCGTATTTCGCGTTGATGAGGTTCATGGCTTCGCCCTGCCGGGCGGCGGGGAAGAATTGCCCGTCACTGGACGCGGTGACGCCCCCTCCCCAGAATTGGGCCATGGGCAGCCGGGCCTGTGCCTCAATTACCAAGGCGAGGGCCTGGTTGATGGCATCGCTCTCCATATACCATCGCGACAAGCGGGAGAGTTGGAAGTAGTCATGTGTGCTGGTCGCTTCGGCCATCTTGCTGAGCCCAAGATTCAAACCTTCAGCCAACAGCACGGTCAGCATCCCGATCTGGTCTTTGCAGGGCGCGCCGGTCTGCAGATGTGTGAAGGCTTCCGTGAAGCCAATATCTGCATCGACCTCCTGCAGCAGTTCGGTGATCCGTATGGTCGGCAACCGGTCGTAGAGATCGAGCACCAGCTCGTCCGCCTCTTGCGGCACCGCCGCACTCAGGCGGTCAGTTTTCAAGACGCCATTCTCGATCGACCCGCCCGGGATCGCCCCTGCGCGAGCCGCCTTGGCCAGTCGCGCCAGCCCGTCGGTCATGCGCGCCTTGCGATCGGCAAGCCAGGTTTCCGGGTCGAGCGGCACCGTCAGCCTTGGCGCGCCCTCTACCGCCTCCGCAGGAACCAGGGCCTGCTTCAGATCAGCGTAGCGCCGGGAATGGAGGAGCCAGATGTCACCCGACCGGAACGCCTCCCGCAAATGAAACAGCACCGCAACCTCCCAGAGCCGATGGCCGTCACCGGCGGCAGCGTTCAGATGGCGGTGCCATTTCGAGCCGCGCCGCAGAAAGCCAACTGGGCGGGTTTCGGGCTTTTCATCGTCTGCGATCAGCGCGGTCGCCTGCAGCAAGGGAGCTGCGATACCCGCCGCCTCAATATCGAGAACGCGCAGCATGCGCGGGGCATAGCGCCGGAACCGAAGATAACCTTGGCCAACATGGGTCAATGGGTCTGCGGCCATCGTGTGCGTCAACTCGGCGGCGGTGGCGACCAGCCCTTCGAGCCGACCCCACCCGCAAGCCAGCTCTGTCGCCTGATCCAAGGAAGACCCATCGCTTCTGGCGTCCAGCAGGGCCGACCCGAGAGATTTGAAGGCGCGCAGGGTGTCCTGCACCGCCGCCTTTGCGTCGGCGATTTTGGCGTCGCACAGCCTCTTCGCGCCCTGCCAGGTCTTGCCGACGATCCGGTCATGGGTCTCGACCACCGCGTCGGAAATCGCGGCACACCACTCGACGGCGCAAACCGCGAGAATGGCCAGGCGGCGGTCGCTGCTGATGTCACGCAGACCATCGGCAAAGTAGCGTTCGCCCTGACGCCGCAGGCGGGTCACCCGATGGGGTGGAATGCCCGCGAGGATATCTAGCGAGATGTTCAGATCCCGCAGAACCTCCAGCCGATCGAGGAGGCGGCCAACATCGGCCGAGTTCTGACCAACCTCGAATTGGCGCAGCCAGACGAACCGGCTGACCGTGCCATCGACCATCTCCGTGAGCAGGGTGTCCAGGCGGGCCTTTCTATCCTCATCCAGCCGGTTCACGATGGCGCTTTCGATCCGGCGTTCCGCCGCCACGAGTGCATCCGCGCAGAGGCGCTCGATCACGGACACACCCGGCAAGATCGTCTGGGTCCGGCGACACTCTTCGACAAACCGGCGGGCCAGATCATGGTTGGAGGTTGCCACCTCCGCCTCGCCTGCCAGCCAGGCCTTCAGTTCCCGCGCGCGATGCCCGGAGAACATCTTGAAGCCATAGAGCTGGCGCAAGTCGACCAAATGCCTGCGCCGCGTTACGTCGGTCTCGGCGTATCGGCAAAGCTCATCCATCTCTTCGCCAAGCTGTGCTGCGATGAAGCTGCTGATGGCCTCTGGAATGACCTCACCCGACGCCAACAGTCGGCCAGGATATCGGAAAGCACAAAGCTGAAGGGCGAAGCCGAGGCGATTGCGTGCATGGCGACGGGTTCGAATGAATTCGAGGTCATCGTCCGCCAGTGTGTAGTGGTAGAGGATGGTGGCTTCGTCTGTCGGCAGATCGAACAGCGCCGCGCGCTGGCGCGCGGTCAGGATAGAGCGTCTTGGCATACGAGTTTGTCCTTGTTAGTCATTAGTCTGTTCAGGACAATTCCCGCACCAGCAAAACCAACGACTTGCAAGGCCCGATTCAAAGGGGGTTCAAATGGGACAGCGCGCCGCTATCTATGCCCGGGTTTCCACGTCCGACCAGTCCTGCGAGCGGCAGGTCACGGAGCTCACCGCGTTCGCCGAGCGCGGCGGGTATGACGTGGTGGGAGTGTTCAAGGAAAAAGCCTCTGGCGCGTCCGACAATCGCGTTGCGCGCAACCGGGTACTCGACCTGGCGCAGGCACGACAAATCGACGCCATCCTGGTCAGCGAACTTTCTCGGTGGGGGCGGTCCACTCAGGACCTGCTGGATACCCTGAACAGGCTCGCCGGCTGGAAAGTCTCCGTTGTAGCCATGAGCGGCATGACCTTCGAAGTAGAGACGCCACATGGTCGAATGATGGCCACCATGCTGGCCGGGATTGCTCAGTTTGAACGCGATCTGCTCAGCGAAAGGGTGAAATCCGGGCTCGCCGCCGCAAGGGTGCGAGGAAAGAAGCTCGGTCGCCAGCCAGGACAACGCCCAAAATCCGACAAGCTCGCGCCAAAGGTCATTCAAGCCGTGGAAGACGGTCGATCATACCGATGGATCGCCCGCGACCTTGGGATCAGCAAAAATACTGTGCTCGATATTATGAAGCGGCAGCGACAGAGTTCCTTGTGATACGATCCTGCCCCCTACCGGAATCCACCCCTACTTGAACCCATCACGCAGCATCAGCTTGGCGGACAGAATGCGGCTTCATCGAGATTACCGATTTCATTGAATAGTTGAACTGTGGGTTAAGCCTCTCGAGCATCCGGCTCCGGCCATTCATCTGGAAGCCAAGATGCAGCATGGCGATGATCATATCCGTATTTGATACGTAATTGTGCCCAATCACCACGCCTCCGAAGAGCCGGAAGGGCGTTTCTTCGGCTCGGTGCTTCAGAAAGTAGGAACCTTTTTGCTGCGTCGCCTTTATTGTGTCGAGGCGGGACGCATAGGCAAGTGCGTGAAGGAGGCCGTCACGTTTCGCGTTGTCCGTTACCTTGGCACGAGACTCGCTGATCCGCTTGCGCCAGATTGCTGACCGGACGTTTCCCTGCATGTGGACAGGCACACCATCCAGCTCGTCGCGGATGTGGCGGTTTTCCGGCCAGAGATATCTGTTGCCGTAACCCATGTCGTTGATTTCCGGATCGCGTGAGGCTTCCTTCACCATCACGGTCGTCGCGAGGATATCGTAGATGTTCCGAGCCGACACGACGAGGTCACGAGAGCCGGCGAAGTCTGCTGCTGTCTGGAAAGAGAGCTTGATTTCATGCTCGCGATCAGGCGCCGCCTGGAGCGTCTGCCTGAAGCCAGTGGCGGTGTGAAAGCCAAAGGCGCGCGCAATTAGTTCTGGGCGGAGGCTGGGGGCAATACTCGGCAGATGCAGTGCCTCGGCCTTTTTCAAGTTAGGCAAGTCGGTTGCAGACAGGTGAAACGGAATGGTGGCGTCGATCATGCTCATCTCCAAGGCCGTGATCGCCGGTTAGACACGACCATCGAGTTAGAGATCGAGGTCAAGTGCAGTATCAGGAGACGAAGGTTTCAGCCGGCGACAGCTACGGGGTTCACCCTTGCTGATCGAAGTTAGTGATGAGGTGCGGATATTGCAACATCATCTTTTGTAAGGCTGCGGGTTTGGCCGGCGCTCGGTGGCCCACTCAGTGTGGCATTTGTCGGGAAGATGCGCTATTCAAGTGGTGGAACCCGAATAATTTCGGGATCCAAGGGCATTTCGCGATGGCAAATAATTGCCCCCACGGGTAGGTGTAGATTTCGATCCACCTGACCCAAGGACCTGAACAGCTAAGTATCGTCATCCAGATAACGGGATTTGGCAGTCACCGGGATAACGGGATATGGGTGGGCACAGAAACTGCACACCGCCAATCTCGTGGGGCGCCTTGTTCTAGGGAAACGTGGCTCGTAGATCGAATGCCGAAAGGAGGCGCGAGCCATGCCCCAGAAGAAGACATCGCAACAAAAGGCTGAAGCCACCCCGGCAAAGCGTCAAAAGTCCTCGACCGAAAGGATCTTCGGCCCCGCCGTGATGAGTCATGGTTTTACCGGTGTGCCGAACATCCTCGTTCGGGGCCAGAAGCGTCTTGGGTTGAACACGGCCCAGTTCAATATTCTGGTTCAGTTGTTGAGCTATTGGATGGACCCGGCAAAGCCACCCTTCCCTTCGAAACGGAAGCTGCTGGAACGTCTGGATATGTCTGAGACGACCTTGCAGAAGCATATTCGCGACTTGGAAGCACAGGGTTTTCTGAGGCGCGAGCAGCAAACGACAGCGGCAGGGGATTTCGGATCCAACATCTATCACCTCGATGGGCTGGTACGGAAACTGAAGAAGCTCGCCCCGGATTTTGACGACGAGCGGGCTGAACGTGAGGCCGCGCGTCAGAAAACAGAGCGCCCGAATGCTCGGGCAAATGCGCGGGCAGCGGCCGCCAAGCAGCGTGCGACAACTGCAAAGACCGAGGACTGAGATCGATGTCGATGAACCCGATCCTGCATCCTTCGGGTGCCCTCGCATTCGGACGGCTGCTTGAGATGCGCGCGCCAGGCATCATCCTGCCGGCCGGCGAGATCCGTCTCTTTCATGGTCGGCACACTGGCCCCAATCGTGGCTTTGGCGCCGAACACATCTGGGCTGAGCACGAGCGCGAGATGGTCGCGGCCGGCTTTCCTGATTTTGGGTCCGTGGCTGGGTATGTCGCGACGATTGTCCGAGAGGGCACCCCCGTGTTTTTCGGTGATCACAACTGGAGGACTCTCAGGGCTATGGCTGTCCGCTCGCGGACCGGGACCGCGATTGTTGAACACCGTACGCCTCGTGGCGAAGATCCACATTGGTCAGTGATAACGGCCTTCTCCGGAACTAAAACGCACGGTACCCGTGTGGGAACCGTGCGTTGATCGATGTGCTCGCAGTAGCAGCGCGTCCTTAGCTCAAGGGGTCGGACGCCACCATTACGTGTCCTGCAAATGGTTCCCTTGGCAGAACCATCATCCAAGTGGGCGGAGCGATATCCAAGATAACCCGGCCCAAGATGCTCTTTATGGCACACCACAAAGATAATGATTGAGCGCAGAGAGTCAAGGATTGTGCTGCGTACGCAGAGTTAAGGGGACGGTTACAGTCATCGCGCCGGACGACTCCGCTACTCAGGTTGCCATACGCGATCTGTCCAGTGCTGCTCATGCCGCCGAGCAAACTCGGTGATCGACGAAATGTTTGCGTCAGGACTCAGGCACGCGCGAGAGCAGGTTGCTACGACATCCTGATAGAAGGATCGGGCGACCGAGAGAGGGCCAGCAAAATTGAGAATCAGGTCGTCGAGCCGATCAGCAATCCGATCGCCACGGGGAACCATGACGAAGCTGGGTGGCGACCCGTAAGTGTTGATCAGGATATATCGCCAGCTTGGATCGGCTGCCCCGTTACTGGGAAGCAGTTCCCAAGGGTTTGCGTCTCCGCCGTG
>JALQUE010000045.1 GCA_023260815.1 Roseovarius sp. | reverse complement strand
AGCTGCATGAAGGTTTCCGGCTCGGGGATACCGATCAGCTCGGCGGCCTCGGGACCATAGCCCATGTAATCGCCCGCGCGATTGGTGAACAGGTTCATGGTGGCGCCATAGACCAGCTGGAAACCCTTCTTGGCGACGCTTTCCCAGTGATCCGCAGGGATGCCCTTGCCCATGATCTTGCCGGTGACCGACACGAATTGCAGATAGAGATACTCGATCCCCAATTCGTCGATCTTCTTGCGCACTTCCTTGATCTTCTCGTCGCGCCCCGGCGCTTCTACGAATCTTTCCAGATCTGTCTCAGCCACTTTCATTCTCCCTGATGGTTCCGCCGTGGCCGGGTCTGACGCCCGCTTTACGGCTCTGTGACGTTAGCTCCACGAACATGGGTAGATGCAGCTCGGGCCGGGGTGGAGCACACCCATGCCAGACCCGCCAGAACAGGCCCGCCGCGACGCACAGTGCCGCCGCTTGGTCCATATTTGGTCAATCTCCGCGCAGGCCACGCCGATGCGGCCCCCGTGGCCCCGGCTTTGGCAAACTGTCGTTTTGCGGTATCAGGAAACACCATTTGTGTTTGTCCCAGTCTTTGCCTGCCTGCCATGACGCCCTATGTGTCACGCCGGTCGGTGGAGCGCGGATAGACAAAGTGTTTCCGATGGCCAGTCCAAAAGTCAACCACTTTTGATCCAATGACGAATGAATGGGTGAAATACCGCAAGTTCTGGTATACTATTGGTTCAAATTCGAGAGGAAATGATGAACGCTTTAGCAGATCAGAAGCTCGGAGCCGCCGATATCGCGGCTTTGATCCGCCGCGAAATTTCCAAGGGCAGTCTGCAATTGCATGATCGCCTGCCCCCCGAACGCGTCCTCTCCGAAACCTATGGCGCGGCTCGTGGCACGATCCGCAAGGCCTTGACGCATCTGGAAAAAGAAGGCTTCGTCGAAACCCGCGCCGGCAGCGGAACCTATGTCGTTCACAAACCCGACGAGACCTCGGCCAGCGCGATCGAGAACGCCACCCCCCTCGAACTGATGGATACCCGATTCGCGCTTGAGCCGCATATCTGCCGCCTTGCCGTGCTGCATGGCCGCCATTCTGATTTCGACCGGATGGAAGATCTCTGCAACCGCATGGAAGACTGTCTCGACGATCCCGTGGGCTTTTCCGATGCCGACACCGATTTCCACCGGGCGCTCGCCGAATGCACCCGCAACGGCCTGCTGATCTGGATGCTGGACCAGATCGCCAATGTCCGCTCCGAGGATGACTGGACCCGGATGCGCCATCTCACGCTCGATTCGCGCACCATCGGCATCTACAACGTGCAGCACCGCCAGATCCTCAACGCGGTCCGCACCCGTGAACCCGAACGCGCCGCAAACATCATGAAAGAGCATCTGGAAACCGCGCGCCTGTCGCTCACCCGCGCCTCCGAAACCTGATCCCGGCGCTCCAAACCGGGCGTCCAAGGCCACCCGACCGCATTTTTTTGCGATCTTGGGCACAAAATGGCCCTGTTTTACTGTAATGAAACTCATCATTCCGGCATAATAGCCGTTACGTGATGAGTGATGCCTTATCAAACCCCGACCAAGAGGGTGAGGCCAGAGCAGTATCGGAGCAAACTGGATGCTCGAATTCGACTCGGTGAGCAAGTCCTTCTGGACCGGCACGCAGCGCAAGGTGATCCTTGACCGCGTGTCTTTTCGCGTCGAACTTGGTCACTCCTTCGGCATTCTCGCGCCCAACGGCACCGGCAAGACGACCCTCATCAACATGATGGCCGGTCTCGAAAAACCCGACGAGGGCGAAATTCGCCGCAGTTGCCGGATCAGCTTTCCGCTTGGCTTCATGGGCGGCGTCGTCACCAAGATCTCCGCGATGGAAAACGCGCGCTACATTGCCCGCCTCTACGGTCTCGATCCCGACTACATCGAGGCATTCTGCCGCTGGCTGTGCAATCTGGGCGAATATTTCGACCAGCCCATCGGCACCTATTCCTCGGGGATGCGCGCGCGGTTCTCCTTCGCGCTCATGCTGGCGCTGGACTTCGACATGTATCTGATCGACGAAGGCATGCCCGGCTCCACCGATGTCGAATTCAACCGCAAGGCCGGGGAAATCCTGCGCGAGCGGCTGTCCGCCACCACCGTGATCATCGTCTCTCACAGCCCCGACATCCTCGAAAAATTCGTGCGCTCGGCGGCGGTGCTGATGAATGGTAAATTGTATATGTTCGATACCTTGGAAGAGGCAAAAGAGCTCTATGACTACGAAACCCAAGGCTAGAAAGTTCCGTATCCGCCGCAGCCCCCAGCCGGGCATGACCGACGCGCAGGACGCGGGCGATCACCCGACGACGCCTGACGCGGCCCCTGCGAATGCGCCCACCGCCGCCACCACCGCCCCCGCAGCCACCACCGCGGACGACAGCACCCTGCGCACCGGGCAAATCGCCTCCAGCCGCGAAACCGCGACCGAAGAAACCATCGAAGACATCCGCAAGCAGGGTCTGACCGGCCGCGAACTTCGCATGGCCCGCCGCATGGCCCAGAAACACGGGCTTGCCCCGACCTCGGATTTCGACGCGGTGCGCCTTCTGCGCGCCCGTGGCATCGATCCGTTCCAGCGCGGCACCATGCTCGAACTGGTGTCTGGCCGGGGCGGTCAGGGCGGCGGCGGCGATAACGGTGGCGGCAGCGCGCAGCTTCTCGGCGGTCACCCCGACAGCGAACCGGGGGACAGTGGCCGGCTCCAGTTGCCCCAGACAATCGAAACCGGGAAACAGACGCTCCCCGCCGCCCCGCTCAGTCCGGCGGACCGCCGCGCCGCCGAGATCACCACCATCCAGCGGGACATCGCCCGCCGTCGCCGCCGCAAGATGGCGCTGCTGTTCACCCGGCTTCTGGCCTTCGTGTTCCTTCCCACCCTGATCGCGGGGTACTCTTTCTACGCCGTC
>JALQUE010000449.1 GCA_023260815.1 Roseovarius sp. | reverse complement strand
CCCTTGATCGGGAAGCGGGCATTGTCGAAATCGAGGAACGGCAATTCGCGCCGCAATTGCGCGGCATCGGCCAGTTCGGCATCGGCGCCCGCGAGGATCATCGCGTTGCCACGCCGCACGAAGGCATCCCGCTGCGCATCGGTGTGAAACAGGTTCAGTATCGACCGCTGGCTGACCATGGCGTTGTAGTTGAAATCCTGTTCCAGCCCTTCCCAGAGCTTGAGCGAGAATTCGTAGAACGGTTCGTTGCCGGGCAGCAGATAGTTGGAGCGAATGATCGTGGTGTTGCGCCCGATATTGCCAGAGCCAAGCCAGCCCTTTTCCAGAACGGCCACATTGGTCAGGCCGAATTCCTTGGCGAGATAGTACGCCGTGGCAAGGCCGTGCCCGCCGCCGCCGACGATGACGATATCGTATTCGGATTTCGGCTCGGGTTCGCGCCACACGGGTTTCCAGCCCTTGTTGCCGGTCAGCCCTTCGCGGAGAATCCGAAATGCAGAGTAGCGCATTGGCATCGCTTCCTATCAGTGATCCATTCCACAATGACTTGTCTTGGAGAAATGGACTTTTCTGAAACGGACGTTTATTTTCAAGATATGGACGAGATTGGTACAAAAACCGTGACCACCCGACGAATCGGCCTTCTGCCGATCGAGGGGTTCGCAATGATGTCCTATGCATCATTGGTGGAGCCGATGCGCGCGGCCAACCTGCTGGCGCGACGGGTGCTGTATGACATGGTCAACGTGTCGACCGGCCCCGCGCCAGTGGCCAGTTCCGGGGCGGCGCTGGTGATGCCGCAAGCGCGGGTGGGCGACGATCTGGATCTGGATTACCTGTTCGTGGTCGCGGGCGGCGATCCGACGGGATATGACGACCGGCGCGTGATGACATGGCTGGCAAGGCTGGCGCGCGAGGGCGTGCCGCTTGGCGGGGTGTCGGGCGGGCCGATCATACTTGCGCGCGCCGGGCTGATGGCGGGACGGCGGATGACGGTGCATTGGGAACATGCGGCGGCCCTTGCCGAAATCTCGCCGCATCTGCTGATCGAGAGGACGCTTTACGTGATCGACCGGGACCGGGTGACCTGTGCCGGGGGGACCGCGCCCATGGACCTGATGCATGCGCTGATAAGCCAGCATCATGGCGCGCCCTTCGCGCGGCTGGTGAGCGACTGGTTCATGCATACCGAGGTGCGCCCGTCAATCGGGCCGCAGCGCGCCGGGCTGGTGGATCGGGTGGGATCGAACACCCCGGCGATCCTCGATGCGGTGGAAGCGATGGAAGCGCATGTGGCCGAGCCGCTGTCGCTGGAGCGGCTGGCGGCCTATGCGGGCCTGTCACCGAGGCAGTTGAACCGGCTGTTTCAGGACAGGCTAGGCCGGTCCACGATGCGCTATTACCGGGAATTGCGGCTGGACAAGGCGCAAAGCCTGCTGCGCAATTCGCCCCTGAGCCTGACCGAGATCGCGCTTGCGACGGGGTTTGCCAGTTCCTCGCATTTCTCGAGGGTGTATGCGCAGCATTTCGGCGGGCCGCCCTCGTCCTACAGGTAGGGAGTGGCGAGTCAGGTTCGGCGAAAGCGGCAGGGCGCAGGCGAATTGCGCAAAGCGATGCAGGATGCTTGCCCCAGGCGCGCGGCGCCCCTACCGTTGCGGGAACCGATCGCATTGGAGGCCCGCATGCATATCCTTGTTCTGCAACATGAGCGCGTCGAACATCCCGGCATCTTCCGCACGTTTCTGGCCGAGGATGGCCACACATGGGATGCCATCGAGTTGGACGAGGGCGAGGCGCTGCCCCAGATCGACGGCTATGATGCGCTGTGGGTCATGGGCGGGCCGATGGATGTCTGGCAGGAAGAGGCGCATCCCTGGCTGGTGGCGGAAAAGGCCTATATCCGGGAGGCCGTGGAAGAACGCGGACTGCCGTTTCTGGGCCTGTGTCTGGGGCATCAACTGCTGGCCGAGGCGCTTGGCGGGACGGTGGGCAAATCCGAGCGCCCCGAGGTCGGCGTGTTGGATGTGATGCTGACCGAGGCGGGCGCAAGCGGTGTTCTGTTCGACGGGCTGCCCGAGGTGTTTCCGGCGCTGCAATGGCATGGCGCAGAGGTGACGGCGTTGCCGCCCGGTGCGCAGGTTCTGGCGACATCGCCGGATTGCGCGGTGCAGGCGATGAAATGGGGCACGCGGGCCTATTCGATGCAGTTCCACATGGAGGTGGAGCCGGACACTGTGCGGGTCTGGGCCGATATCCCGGAATATGCGGGCGCGCTTGAGGCGGCCTTGGGAGCGGGCGCCGTGGAGCGGCTGGAGGCGGCGTGCGCGGCCAGGATGACCACGTTCAACGAGATGGCCGAGCGGCTGTATATCAACTGGTTGCAGGCGACGGCCAAGACCTGAGCCGGGTCAGTCAGCGCCCCAGCCGTCGGACTGCATTTCACGCAGGCGGCTGGCGGTGCGTTCGAATTCGAAACTGCCCTCGCCCTCGAGATAGAGATATTCGGGCTCGGCGGCGGCCGAGCAGATCAGCCGGACCTTGGCCTCGTACAAGGCGTCGATCAGGGTGACGAAGCGCTTGGCCTCGTTGAAGTTGGAGCGGCCAAGCTGGGGGATGTTTTCCAGCACCAGCACCCGCGCGGCGGCGGCAAGGGCCAGATAATCGGCGGGACCAAGCGGTTTGCCGCAGAGATCATAGAAGCTGGCGCGCGCCACCCCGTTGCGGAAGGCGGGGATGGTAACCTCGCGTTTCTGGACATGCAGGGTCAGGGGCGGGGCGGGCTGCGCATCGGTCAGTTCCGTCCAGAGGGTTTCGAGCTGCGCGCGCGTGTCGGGACCGAGCGGGGTGAAATAGGTCGGGCTGCCCGAGAGCCTGTCCTGGCGGTAATCGGTGGGGCCGTCCATCTGGTGTACGACCATGCGGGTCTTGATCAGGTCGATGAAGGGCAGGAAAAGCTGCCGGTTGAGGCCGTTCTTGTAGAGATCATCGGGCGGGCGGTTGGAGGTGGTGACCACCACGACGCCGGCATCGAAGAGCGCCTGAAACAGCCGGCCCACGATCATCGCGTCGGTGATGTCGGTGATCTACATTTCGTCGAAGGCCAGCAACCGCACCGAATCCGACACCGATTTCGCCACTGGCTTGATCGCGTCCTCGACACCGTCCTGCCGGGCCTTGTGAATGGCGGCGTGGATCTCCTGCATGAAGGCATGGAAATGCACCCGCCGGGCCGGGACGCTCAGACTGGTGACGAAGAGATCCATGAGCATCGACTTGCCGCGCCCGACCCCACCCCAGAGATACAACCCCTTGGGTGGCTCCGGGGCCTTGCGGAACAGCCCCTTCTTCACCGGCTCGGCCAGCGCGGCACGGATGCGCTCGAACTCGGGCAGCGCCGCTTCCTGCGCGGGATCGCGGGTCAGCGATCCGCCAGCCACGCGCGCGGCGTATATCTCGGGCAAGGTCGTCATGCCTGCCGATTACCGTGTCCGACACGAATTGTGGAGAGGCGTTATTCGACCGCGCGGATCAATTTGCGTTCCAGCACCCGCAGCACCGTCCGCAGATCATGCCCCCGCTTGAGCACCTGCCCATCCATGCCGATCACGACATATTGCCCCTGCCGGTTGCGCAGCTTGGGATGCTTTTCGATGCGGTAGAGCGGGTTCTCGGCGGTGCGGCGGAAGACCGAGAACACGGCCATGTCCTTGAGCGTGGAAATCCCGTAATCGCGCCATTCCCCGGCGGCGACCATCCTGCCATACAGCGACAAAATCACGTTCAGCTCGGTCCGGTGAAAGGCCACCTGGTCGGGCGCGGAAAACTCTGTCGGGAACGGCGTGATACTGTTCATATCTCATGATGTGTGCAGGCCGTCAGGTAAATCAAGCGTTTTGACAGGCCGTCCACAGTGGCGTTGCAAATTCATCGACGGGCGGCGGGCCGCCTCATGCCGGTTTCGCAGCGAAACCGGTGCGCCGATTTGATCGAAACGCGCAAAAGAGGTATGCTGTCGGTCCCTCGGTGATGACCGGAGTGCGGGGCCAAGGCCCGAAGGCTCTGACGACAGGACGGGAAAGGCCCTTTGCGCAGCGTATCGCCGAGGCAGCAAAGGAGGACCCCATGGATGCCATGAAAGCAAGCGAGATCGCACATGCGCTCTACCGTGTGCGCGGTGATCGTGCGGAATACGAAGCGGCCCGCAAAGAGCAAGAGTTCACGTCGGCCGGCAACGCAGAGGAGGCGGAAAACTGGCGGGCGATCCGGGGCAGCATCCGTAGACTGCGTGGAGCCAACGAAAGCTGACGCGCCCCGCCTGTGACGGAACACGGGAAAGGTCCGGTTCGGACCCAATGTTTCGCGCGCGAAACAATAGGACCGCACCGGACCCATTAAGCTTTTGTGAACCCTTGCGGCCTTGGGAGAATACGGCTTTGGCCAACAATAGCATTTGCCGGATGCGACCTCTCCTCATACCATCGGAGGGCATGTTTCTGTTCTGAAAGACCTGCCCCTCTTGGAATATTGGATAGACTCGGCTTTTTCGGTCGGCGGT
>JALQUE010000440.1 GCA_023260815.1 Roseovarius sp. | reverse complement strand
GTGGAGGCCGGCGCCGCGCTGGTGCGCCTGGCCGCCGAGACCGAAGCGCAGGACGGGGAGGCGATCCGCGCATGATCACGCTGCATCATGTTTCGCAGAGCCGCTCGATGCGGGTGTTGTGGCTGTTGCACGAGCTGGGGGTGGCGTTTCGGGTGCAGGAACACGCGTTCGACAAGTCCCTGCGCGCGCCGGAATTCCTGAGCCTGTCACCGGCGGGGCGGGTGCCTGCGCTGGAGATCGAGGGCGAGCGGATGTTCGAATCCGGCGCCATGGTCGAATATCTGTGCGAGCGCTTTCCCGAGGCGGGCTTGGGCCGCATGCCGGGGGAGATGGACCGCATGGCGTGGCTGGTCTGGGTGCATTTCGCCGAAACGCTGAGCCAGCATGTCGCCGCGCTGACGCAGCAGCACGTGATGCTTTACGAGGACGCCATGCGCAGTCCGATTGTCATGAAACTCGAGGCGGCGCGGATCGCCAAATGCTATGGCGCGATCGAGGCGCGGCTGTCGACCCCGGTGGAAAATCGCGATTACCTGCTGACCAGTGGCTTTTCGGCGGCGGATATCTGTGTGGGGCAGGCGGTCTATATGGCGCGGCATTTCGCGAGGCTGGACGGGTTTCCGCAGACGGCCGCCTGGTATGCGCGGCTGACCGAGCGCCAGGGGTTTCGCGCCGCGCTGCCAGCGGCGGATGGCGCGCGGATCTATGACAGGGATTTTTACGAGGCATGGGATGGTTGACAGGGTCGAGATATTCGAGGTCGGCCCGCGCGACGGGCTGCAGAACGAGACGCGGCGGATCCCCACGGCAGAGAAGATCGCGCTGGTCGACACGCTGAGCAGCGCAGGGTTTGCCCGGATCGAGGTGGCCAGTTTCGTCAGTCCGAAATGGGTGCCGCAGATGGCCGATTCCGCCGAGGTGCTGGCCGGAATTCGCCGCGCGAAGGGGGTGCGCTATGCCGCTCTGACGCCCAATTTGCGCGGGCTGGAGGGGGCGTTGGCGGCGAAGGCCGATGAGGTGGCGATTTTCGGCGCGGCCTCGGAGGGGTTTTCCAAGGCCAATATCAACGCGACCATCGCCGAAAGCCTGGAGCGGTTCGCGCCGGCGACGAACGCGGCGCGGGCGGCGGGGATTCCGGTGCGGGGTTATGTCTCATGCGTGACGGATTGCCCGTATGACGGGCCTGTCGCGCCGGGGGATGTGGCGTGGGTTGCGGCGCGGCTTTACGAGATGGGCTGCTACGAGATTTCGCTTGGCGACACGATCGGACAGGGCACGCCTGAGACGATCGACGCCATGCTGGCTGCGGTGTGCGATGTGGTGCCGGTAAACGCGCTGGCCGGGCATTACCACGACACGGGCGGGCGCGCGCTGGAGAATATCGACGTGTCGCTGGCGCGCGGGGTGTGGGTGTTCGATGCGGCGGTGGGTGGGCTGGGGGGCTGTCCCTATGCGCCGGGCGCGTCGGGCAATGTGGCGACCGAGGCGGTGCACGATCACCTGCAGGCGATGGGATACCACACGGGGCTGGACCGGGAGGTGCTGGCCCGCGCGGCGCAGATGGCGCGCGCGATGCGGGCGGGTGAGTGACCAAAAGGAGCAGGGGCATGTTCGAGACGATCAGCATCGAGAGGGACGCGCGCGGAGTGGCGATCCTGTGGCTGGACCGGGCCGAGAAGCACAATGCCATGTCGGCAAAGATGATTGCGGAGCTGCATCAGGCGGCACGTGATCTGGGCACTGATCAGGCGATACGGGTGGTCGTTCTGGCGGCCCGCGGCAAGACGTTTTGCGCGGGCGGTGATCTGGACTGGATGCGCCGACAATTCGATGCCGACCCAGAAACCAGATCGGCCGAGGCGGGCAAGCTTGCGCATATGTTGCAGGCGCTGAACACGTTGCCCAAGCCGCTGATCGGGCGGCTGCATGGCCCTGCCTTCGGCGGCGGGGTCGGGTTGGCCAGCGTCTGCGACGTGGCGATCGGGGCAGAACACATCACGATGGGACTGACGGAAACCCGGTTGGGGCTGATACCGGCCACGATAGGGCCGTATGTCTGCGCGCGCATGGGCGAGGCGCAGGCGCGCAGGGTGTTCATGTCGGGGCGGCGCTTTGGCGCGCAGGAGGCCGTGGCGCTGAACCTGCTGGCGCGCGCGGTGCCCGAGGACGGGCTGGATGCGGCTGTGGAGGCCGAGGTGGTGCCGTATCTGTCCTGCGCGCCGGGCGCTGTCGCGCGCGCAAAGGCCCTGTTGCGCAGTCTTGGGCCGCGCATCGACGAGGCCGTGATTGCGCATTCCGTCGCGGAACTCGCCGCCTGTTGGGAGGGAGCCGAGGCGCCCGAAGGGATCGGCGCGTTTTTCGACAAGCGCAAACCGGGTTGGGTCGAGTGACGGATTCGTGTGCTTCGGGGGGGATGACAGGCGGCGGATACGCCCTAATTTGTTAAGCATTGGCAGGGTATGCTTGCCGTGACACCAAGGCGGTAAGACGATTTGTGCATATTTCGTATACACCTGCATACATCTTTGGGCTAAGGACGCGTGCAGTGATCGGAATATGTTCGCCGTTGGTTGACCCGGCAGGAGGGCGGCGGTAAACCCTGCCGTAGTCAGTGTAGCCATCTGAATGCGCTCGGGACGCGCATGAAAGGAGCCACCCCGTGGAAGAGATGCTGAGGGAATATCTTCCCATTCTGGTCCTTCTGGCCATTGCGATCGGTCTTGGCCTTGTTCTTCTTCTTGCGGCGATCGTCGCGGCGGTCCGAAATCCCGACCCCGAAAAGCTGAGTGCCTATGAATGCGGGTTCAACGCTTTTGACGATGCGCGGATGAAATTCGATGTGAGATTCTATCTTGTGTCGATCCTGTTCATCATTTTCGATCTGGAAATCGCGATGTTGTTTCCTTGGGCGGTGGCGTTTCAGGATATCTCGATGACGGCGTTCTGGTCGATGATGGCCTTTCTGGCCGTTTTGACGGCCGGGTTCGCGTATGAATGGAGAAAAGGGGCGATGGAATGGGAGTAGCGACCGGAGCCAACTCGGCCGGGGCCGACCGCGAGGTCGCCACCCAGGATCTGAATCGCGAGTTGCAGGACAAGGGGTTCCTTGTCACCTCGACCGAGGACATCATCAACTGGGCCCGTACTGGCAGCTTGCACTGGATGACATTCGGTCTGGCCTGCTGCGCGGTCGAGATGATGCATTCGTCGATGCCGCGCTATGACCTTGAGCGCTTCGGCACCGCGCCGCGCGCCAGCCCGCGCCAGTCGGATCTGATGATCGTGGCTGGCACGCTGACCAACAAGATGGCGCCCGCGCTGCGCAAGGTCTATGACCAGATGCCCGAACCGCGTTACGTGATCTCGATGGGATCATGTGCAAATGGCGGCGGCTACTATCATTACAGCTACTCGGTGGTGCGCGGCTGCGATCGCATCGTGCCCGTCGACATCTATGTGCCCGGTTGCCCCCCGACCGCCGAGGCGCTGGTTTACGGGATCCTGCAATTGCAGCGCAAGATCCGCCGGACCGGAACGATCGTGCGCTGACCGCGCATTCATTGACAGGTGCAGGGCGGGACCCCTGCGCGAAAGGACGATGACGATGAGTAACGCGCTGAAGGAACTGGGCGCCCATATCGAGGTGAAACGCCCCGATTGTGTTCTGGGCTGGGACATCGCCCATGGGGAACTGAATGTGGATGTCGCGCTGCCCAATATCGCAGCGCTGGTGGAGTTTCTGAAGACCGATCAGACCTGCCGTTTTTCGTCTTTGGTGGATATCACCGCGGTGGATTATCCCGACCGGGCCAAGCGGTTCGATGTGGTCTATCACTTCCTGAGCATGTACCAGAACCACCGCATCCGTTTGCGTGTGGCCGTCCGCGAAGAGGACATGGTGCCCTCGATCACCGAGATCCACCCTTCGGCAAACTGGTTCGAGCGCGAAGTGTTCGACATGTTCGGCATCCTGTTTTCGGGCCATCCGGACCTGCGCCGCATCCTGACCGATTACGGGTTTCGCGGGCATCCGCTGCGCAAGGATTTCCCGACCACCGGCTATACCGAGGTGCGCTATGACGAAGTGCAAAAGCGCGTTGTCTACGAACCTGTGAGCCTTGTGCAGGAATATCGCCAGTTCGACTTCATGTCGCCATGGGAAGGGGCCGAATACATCCTGCCCGGCGACGAGAAGAAGGGGGAGACCAAGTGATGGATGGCGCCAAGTTCGAAGACGCCCTGACGGGCGAACAGAAGATCCGCAACTTCAATCTCAATTTCGGGCCGCAGCACCCGGCGGCGCATGGTGTGTTGCGTCTGGTGTTGGAACTGGACGGTGAGATCGTGGAACGCTGCGATCCGCATATTGGCCTGCTGCATCGTGGCACCGAAAAGCTGATGGAAAGCCGGACCTACCTGCAGAACCTGCCCTATTTCGACCGGCTGGATTACGTGGCCCCGATGAACCAGGAACATGCCTGGTGCCTGGCCATCGAAAAGCTGACCGGCGTCGAGGTGCCGCGCCGCGCCAGCCTGATCCGTGTGC
>JALQUE010000439.1 GCA_023260815.1 Roseovarius sp. | reverse complement strand
AGCGCGCACTGGATGAAACCGACCGCCGCCGCGCCAAGCAGATCGCCTATAACGAGGAACATGGCATCACCCCCGCCACCGTCCGCAAGAATGTCGAAGACATCCTCGCCGGTCTCTACAAGGGCGACGTGGACATGAACCGGGTGACCGCCACGGTCGACACGCCGATGGTCGGCTCCAACCTTCAGGCCCATCTCGACGGTCTGCGCACCGAGATGCGCAAGGCTGCCGAAAACCTCGAATTCGAAGAGGCCGCCCGCCTGCGCGACGAGGTCAAGCGCCTCGAAGCCGTCGATCTGGCCATTCAGGACGATCCTCTGGCGCGCCAGCAGGCGGTCGAAAAGGCGTCAGAAGAGGCGACAAAGGCCAAGGGCCGCTCCACCGCAGGCCGGCCGGGCCAGCGCGGCGGCAATGTCAAACGGCGGGGGCGGTGATCTGGGGGGGGCGGTGATTTGGCTTTAACCCGGTCTTAACCATGTTCGAGCCATTCTGGCGGGCATGCAGACCCGAAACTCCCCCCTCTCGCCCGAAATATGGCTGAAAGATCTCTTCGCCTCCAAGGCGGTCCAGCAAGGCGCCGTGATCCGGCGCAAGGCGCGGGATGTGGAACGGTTTGCAGGGATGGGGCCGTTCCTGCGGGAAATCGATCGGCGCGGCTATCAGGTTGTGGAAAATGCCGGCCAGTTGGTGATCTTCTGCAACAGGGCCCCCCTGCGCTGGCTGACCCCGCCCCCGATTTCTTCAAAAGAAATCGGGCGGAAATCTTTTCAAGATTTCGCCCACCCGGACGCGCCGATCCGCGCGCCCTGACGCCGCAAATCCCCAGTAAATCCGCAGTAAATCCTCTGTAAACCTGGGCCCAAATCGCATAAACTCGCGCCATGGCGCGTTATCTGATCCTTGCCGGCGTGGTGCTGATCGTCATCGGCCTTCTCTGGGGGCCGCTGTCGCGTCTCGGTCTGGGCCGGCTTCCCGGCGACATCGTGATCGAGCGCGGCACCCTGCGCCTCTATATTCCGGTGACCAGCGCGATCCTTGTCTCAGTCGTGCTGTCTGCGCTGATCGCGCTGGTCCGGATGGTGTTGGGCCGCTGACCGATCAGAAGTCGAACAGCTCTTCCAGAAACCCACCGCGCTTCTTGCGTTTGTACTCCTGCGGCTCGGGCGCATAGCCGCGGTCCCGACCACCTCCCGATCCACCGCCCGATCTGCCGCCGGCCGGCGCGGATTGCTCGATGATCTTGTCCAACTCCCCCCGGTCCAGCCACACACCGCGGCATTTCGGGCAATAATCGATCTCGACCCCGGCGCGGTCGGTCATCACAAGCTGTTCTCCGTCGATCGGGCACTGCATTCGCGTCATCTCCTCATTGAACCTTAGACGCATCTCATGTGGTGTCGCCCCTGGCCGCTCTCAAGAGGCGATCAGCCCCCTGTGACCGAAAGGCCCAGCACCCGCCAGCTTTGCATCCCGCCGCGATAATAGAAAATCCGGTCCGCCGGGTATCCCTCCGCGATCATCGCGCGGATCGCCGAGGGGCTTTGCCCGCACCACAAGCCGTTGCAGAACAGCGCGACGGGCCGTGCGTCGCCGCAGTCCCAACCGTCAAAATCGATGGCGCAGCCCAACTCGCCCAGCATGTCCACCACCTGCGTGTAGGGGATGTTGACCGCGCCGGGGATCGTGCCGCCCTGAAACCAGTCGGGCGTGCGGCTGTCGATCACGATGGCCTCCGAGTCGGCCAGCATGTCCAGCAACTCCAGCTCACCGATCGTGGTCACGCCCGGCGCGGGCGTCATCGGCTGGATGCAGAACGGCGGGCAGGGCCGCGAGGTGCGCGCCCATTCGCCAGTGATCTCGTGTGTGGGGTCCTGAATGCGGTCAATCGTGACGGGTCCGTTCGGCGTCTCGACCACTACTTCGCCGATATCGGGCCGGATATTGACCGCGTCCTGTGCCAGTGCCGGCACCCCCGTCAGGCCCACAAGTCCAAGGCATATCGCAAATAAGGTTGGTCGCATGAAAGTCCCTTTCTTTCTCTCTTCAAATCGCATCTGGCCTTGTGTGCTCACAGGGCCGGAAGCATCGCGCGAAAACCCTTGATCACAGATTTTTGCGACATGCAGTGCTTCGGTCAATCGTTGCACATGGTCCGCCTTCGGCGGATGCCTCAGGTGAAAGGCGGACCGCTTCAGGTCAGGCCCGCAATCCCCAGACCCATCAGTATCAGCCCGCTGCCGATGGCCGCGGCACGGCCCCAGTTTCGCGTGGCCGTCCGTCCCGCCGCAAGCCCCACCCAGGCAAAACTGACCGAGAAGGCGACGATTGTGCCCGCCAGGGCCAGTGGGGGCAACCCGCTCAGGCCCATGCTAACCCCGACCAGCAGATTGTCCGCCGACAATCCCGCAGCCAGCGCCATCAGCGCGCCCCATCCCGTCAGGCTGCGCGCCAGCCGGTCACGATCCGGACCATCGCGCCTTGTGATCGCGATGGTCGCCGCACCCAACCCGATCAGGCAGGCCGGCCCCAGCCATGCCGCATGATCCGCGACCATCCCCGCCAGATGTCGGCCCAGCCACGCCCCTGCCAGTGGCACCCCGAACTCGAACAGGGCAAAGACCATCAGGATGCGCGGCCATACCGCCTTGGGCGCCATCGCGCCAAGCGCCGGCGACACCGCCAGATTGTTCGCGGCAATCGCCACGCCGACCAGTATCAACTGGGGCAGCAGACCGGACATGGCCCTTGCCGCTCCGGTTTGCTCGCAACTCCTAGCGGATCACATGCACCGCGCAATTGGCATGGCGCACGACTTGTGTCGCGGTGCTGCCCAGCAGAAGGTTGGACATTCCGGGCCGGTGGCTTGCGATCACGATGCAGTCGGCGCCGTCTTTTTCGGCGTAATCCACGATCGTGCGCCCCGAATGGCCGGTGATCACCTCGAACGCGCCGTTCTCCAGCTCGGCCGCCATCTCAGCCAGCTCGGCCTCGACCGCCTGACGGCTTTCGACAAGGTAGGTGTTGGGCACATAGGTGATCGCATAGCCGGGAATGTCTTCGATCACGTGGATCAGCTTGATCTTGCCGTCCTTGCCAGCCAGCGTGCGGGCCACGTCGATCGCGCCCGCCGCATCGCGGTCCTCATCAAACGAAATCGGCACCAGAATGTTCTTGTACATGGGGTCCTCCTGCTTTCGGTTCGGTCCCATACTGTCAGGTCGGCGCGGTCCTGACATTGACACAGGTCAGCCCGCGATCATCAGCGCGCCCCGGATTGCCCGGCGGCATCCTCCATCTGGCGCGCGATTTCCGACACCCATTCCCCGATGATCGGCAGGAATTCCACTTGCGCCAGCGACCACGCCACCGCCGACAACAGGACCGACGCCCCCAGCACCGTGCCCAGTCCAAACGCCAGACCGCGCGCGAAGTTGAACGCCAGAAGCCGCGGGATCGAATTGTGGAGGCGCACGAAACGGTGCGCGTTCAATTGACGGACCTCATCACGCAGCGCGCGCATCTCCTGCGCCATGGCTGCGGTATCGTCCGTGTCCGTGCGGCTGTCCTGGCCCTGATTACCCAGTCTCACCCGAATGTCGCCGCCACATCATACATCACCGGCTCAAAGCTGCGGCACAGCTCGTTGATGCGCCGGTTGCGGCGGCGCATCTCGTCGCTGCGCAGCATGGCCAGAAAATCCTCTCGACGCTCCCATTGCGAGTAATTGGCAATCCGGGTCTGCGCGTCGTTCACATGCAGCCCCGCCGCGACAAAGCCCTTCTGCTTCGAGATGAATTGCTCGTAGGCTTCGGTCAATTCATCCATCAGGTCCTGACAGGTGCCGGGCGACATCTCGAAGGTGGTGATCACCGTCTGGCAGGTTGCGGTCTGTTCGATCTTCGGCATGGCTCGGCTCCGTCTTGGGCCACCATCCTACCATTCTCGGCGCTTGGGGCAAATTCTTTCCCAGACCCGCCCCGCCCAGACCCGCCCAGACCCGCCCCGCCCAGCCGAGGCCCGCACATGTTAACCTGTCGTTTACCAAGATGAACGATCCTTGCCGGCGGAGGTGAGGTGATGCGCTTGCTGGTTCTTGCAGGGCTTGTGCTCTGGCTTGCCGCTCAGGCGCAGGCCGGCCCGTGGCCCCGCGCCAAGGGCGAGACGTTCTTGTCGGTCTCGGTCGAGACCCCGTTGGATCAGGGCCGTGGGCTGGTCAGCCTCTATGCCGAACATGGCTGGACCGACCGCCTGACGCTGGGACTGGATCTGGGGGGGCACCGGGGCGACATGCAAAAGACCTTGGTTTTCGCCCGCCTTCCCTTCGGACAGGCGCCGGGCGGTATGCGACTGGCGCTCGACATGGGCTTGGGGGTGGTGCGGGACCGATCCGTGATCCGGCCCGGCTTTTCCTTCGGGCGCGGCTTCAACCTGTCGGGACGGCCCGGCTGGATCACGCTCGATACGCGCGCGCTGATCTTTCAAAACCTGCTCAACGGCGCATATGACGCCGATTTCGAAACCGATCTCACCTTGGGGATCGAGACATGGCGCAAGACCCGCGCGATCCTGCAGCTTCAGGCCGGCATCCCCGCCTATGGCGACGCCTATGTCAATATCGCCCCCAGTTGGGTGATCCGGGCGGCGCCCGGCCGCCACCTCGAAATCGGGGTGACGGCGGGGATCGTCAACAGCGCTTCACTGGCCGCGAAAGTGGCGCTCTGGCACAGCTTCTGACGCGGCTCAGAACGGATCGTCGATCCGCACCGTCACCATCGCCGTGCCTTGCACCGGGGTTTCCCATCGCAAGGTCACCTGATCGACATTCGGCCCCTGCTTGGCCTGATAATAGGGCGCCCCATAATAGATCGACCCATCGGCCCGCCGCAGGGGGCCAGCGGCGGTCACCGCCTCGACCGTCTGCGCCCAGCCGTTGAACGGCAGCTTGGCATCCGCCGCCACCACCCACGCCTGTGACGGGCTGGCTTCGGTATGTTCGATCGTCACCGGGCTGGCGGATGGCTGATCCACGTTGTTGAACATGTTGTCGCGGAAGGTGACATTGGCGAAACGGTTGTAATCCAGACTGGCAAAGCTGGTGTCGACCCGTTCCACCCGGTCCACCGGATCGCCGATGATGCGGAACGAATTGCCCGTTACCGTCAGCCCGTTCAGGAAATGCCCGGCGCCATAGGGCTTGACCACCAGATAGCTGAACCAAGGCGGCACCTGACTGGCCAAAAAGGTGTTCCCGGTGATCGTCAGCTGGCTGAACGAGAATTCCGACGCGAATTCAGGCGCCTGATCGTGTTCATTGCCCCATTCGATATAACTGTTGTCGACATAGTTGCCGGTCACCGTGCCGCGGTTGTTGGTCCGCGTCAGCACCAGCCCCGCCAGCCTTGGGGAATTCTGCAACGTGTCGCCCTGAAACCAGTGATTCCCGAGGATGATGCTGCTTGATCCGCCGATCACCGCGAAATGCCGGAAATGCACCGCGCGGTTGTTGCGCAGCTTCACGTCATTGGCGTTGGTGTTCAACCCGATGGACTGCCTCTCGATCGCCGCCAGCGGGCTTTCGTTCGACAGGAACTGACAGCGGTCGATCAACATGCCCTGGCAGCCCTCGCCATGGCTGGTGATGCCGCGATCCTTGGGCCGGGTGATAAAGCAATCGCGCAACGCAAAGGCGCTGCCTTGCGGCGGCAACAGGATGGCGCTGCATTCGCCGCTGCACTGAAACTCGATATCCGACAGGGTCATGCGGCCCAGATCTGCGAACCCGCTGAAGTCGAGGATGTATTTGAACCGCCGGAAGGTAAACACCTGCGCGCCGTCGGCGTCGTATAGCGGCGCGCTGATCTCCAGCGTCTGCGCCGCGATGTTGCGCGCCCGCACATAGACCTCGCGCCCCACGCCATTGCCCTCGATCAACGCGCCAACGGGGATATTGGCCACGTTCTGCACATTGGTCAGCCGCTTGGGGTCGCCCGGCGCATAGCTGGCCTGAGAGGTGACCACCTCGGTGTCCCATGCCGGGCCGGGAAACACTGAAAACTGGCCGTTCCGGATCACCCGCCGCTGATTGTAGAAGGTGCGGTTCGCCACCGCAGCCTGCATGTCGATCGGGGCGCGGATGCCCACCAGCCGCCCGCCCAGATCAAGCGACTCGTGCCCGGCCGTGTTCAGAAGCGCCTGAAACGCCTTCTTGAACGCCAATTCTTCATCGTCGCCAAACGCGTCGATATAGCTGGGCAGGTCGAAATTCTTGGTCAGCGCAAGGATCTTGTCCTCGGGCATCTCGACCCGGCCCTCGAACTGGACGCGGTTCTGGAAGGTCACACTGTCGGCCAGCCGGTATATGCCGGCAGGTACCAGGACTTCCCGGCCCTGCGCATCGGCGTCGGCGGCCTCGAACGCGGCGCTGTCATCGGCCGTCCCGTCGCCCACGGCGCCGTAATCGCGCACATCCACCACGCTCAGCATGTCGCGCAGGAAAAACCGGGTGACATCCTCGACCTCGATATCGTCGATCCGCACGATCCCGCCATTCGGTCCGGTCAGGTCCAGCCCGATATGCGCATAAAGCGCCGATCTGCCCCAGGCCAGTGTCACGCCGTTGCGGGTGCCGGGTCCGATGATGGCGCTGATCTCGACCACCTCGCCATAGGCCGTCAGGCTGACTTGCGGGCCGGTCTGGGGCAGGCCGGGCACCGGTGCCCCGCCCGCGCCGCCGGGCCATGCCGCGATGCGCACGCCGGGCAGGGGGCCGCCCATGGCCTTCACCCGCGCGCGCACCTGCAGATAACAGCCCGGCAGCAACGGCGTTTCGCCCATGTGGCGCAGCTTTTGCACGTTCTCGGCCTTCACCAACTCCAGCGCGCCGCCAAAATCCTGATCCGCAGGCACGAAGGCCGCAAGGACGCTGTCCGCATAGCTGTCCGCGCCCGGCGTCCCGTCGCCGCTTGACCACATATCCAAGCCCGCCTCGAAGGCAGGCGGCATGAAGACGACCCCGTCGGTGATTGCCTTGTTCATCCAGATCCCTTTCCGCTCCGGGGTCGCGCGCGCCCCCGATGTCCCATGTTGCTCTGCTTGCCCCGCGCGCCGCATGGCGCCGGATCACCGGGGCGGAGATACCAAACAAAGGGTTAACGCTCCCCGACAGCACCGTGACGGTGGGGGATGCCTCTGAACAGGGGGTGGAAGGGGAGGGGGAGGGGGCGTGTGCGCCCC
>JALQUE010000436.1 GCA_023260815.1 Roseovarius sp. | reverse complement strand
CCTGATCGGCCAGCTTCACCATCGCGCCGTCGATCTGCATGATACGGCGGTTGATCCCATACAGCTGGTCGATCAGCGCCTCGATGCGATTGTTGTGCAGATGCAAGGAGTTGACCAGCTGCACAATCTCCGAGCGCAGCGTCTGATATGTCTCTTCCTGCTTGGCGCTGAACGATCCATCCTCGTTCAGCGTGGCCGAGATGCGGCTGTCCTGCATCTCGCTCAATTTCTCGTAATCGTCGGCGATCCGGTCCAGCGTTTCCAGAACCCGCGGCTTCAGAGCGGCCTCCATCGCCGCAAGGCTCATATTGGCCTGTTCGTCCTCGTCGTCATCGTCTTCGCTGGCAATCGGGTTGCCGTCGGCATCCAGTTCCGGCTGGCCCTCATCCCGCCGCTCCGAGGCGGGCGCGGTCGAGACATTGGCCGCTTCCACAACCGGCTCTGCCTCTCCGTCCTCGCCCATCTGGGTGCCGAACGTGGCCTCCAGATCGATGACATCGCGCAGCAGAATATCCTCACCCAGAAGTTCGTCGCGCCAGATGGTGATCGCCTGAAAGGTCAGCGGGCTTTCGCACAGGCCCGCGATCATCGTGTTGCGGCCGGCCTCGATCCGCTTGGCGATGGCGATCTCGCCCTCGCGGCTCAGCAATTCGACGCTGCCCATCTCGCGCAGGTACATGCGGACGGGATCGTCGGTGCGATCCAGCTTCTCGTCCTTGCCCGAGCCAAGCGCCAGTTCCCCCCGGCGGCCGATCTCAGCCACGGCGGTGGATTTCTGCTCTTCTTCCTCGGCGTCTTCTTCCTCGATGATGTTGATGCCCATCTCGCTGAGCATCGACATCACGTCCTCGATCTGTTCCGACGATACCTGATCGGGCGGCAGCACCTTGTTGAGCTGATCGTAGGTGATGAACCCTTTCTCACGCGCCTCGCCGATCATTTTCTTGACCGCCGTTTGACTCATATCGAGAGAAAGCTCGGCCTCCTGATCGTCGGGTTTCTGGTCGTCGGTGTCCTTGGCGGCCATGAAGGTCTCCTGAGCAGTGGGCGAACGGGTGATTCGACTAAAGCGAATCAATAACGCGATATAATGATTCGCACACCCTTTACCCTGTCTTCTTTACCTATTCCTCACCAAACAACAATCAACGGCCCGGTTTGGAAAAGGTGATGCCGTTCAGCAGCTTTTCCAGTTTTTCGCGCTCATCGCGACTGATTCGCGCGCCGTTCTCCGCTAGGTCGTATTCGGTTGTGTCTTCTGTCTGGCTGCGCAAAGCGCGCTGTCGTTCTTCGGCGGCCTGTCCCAGCCGCCATGTAACCGCCTCGTCAGCGACACCCGCCAGATCCTCTGCGGCCTCTCTGACTTCGGCACTCAGGCCGCGCTCGGCGTCGAGCTTGTTGAATTCTTCCGCAATGGTCATGCGTGCGATATCAGGATCCCCCGGACGGCGCACGGCAGGTGCAAGCGCGACATGGGGTAGCGACAACAGCTTTTCAAGGGCATCCCCCCCCGCCTCCTGCTCAAGACGCGTGCGCAAACCGTCTCCCGCCTCAGCCGCATGGCGCAGGATCAGCCCACGCAGCCGCTCATGCTCGGGATCCGAGCAGGTCATCCCCTCCAACTGGCCTTCGACATCGTCAAACACCTGCGGCGTGCAGATCACCGTGGCCAGGATCAGCGCCTCTCTCAGACGCTGATGCGCCCCCTCGCCCGCGGCCACCAACAACGACGCGCGGGTTGTCTGGCGTGCGCTGGCCGGGGGCTGCCACCGGCCACCCCGCCCAAAGCCCTGTCGCGCGCCGCCCCCCTCTTGCCGCCGGGGGCTGAACAGCGCCCACCGCAAGTCCTTGATCGCCTCGCCGTAATGGCTGCGGATCGACGGATCCTGAATCAACTTGATCTTCTCGCGCAACGCCTTGTCCAGCGACGCCCGCCGCTCGGGGCTGTCAAAGACCCGGCCCTCGGTCTCGCGCTGCCAAAGCAGCTGAACCATCGGCAAGGCCCGGTCCAGAACGTCCTGCACCGCGACCGGCCCCTTGGCGCGCAGCAGATCGTCGGGGTCCATGCCTTGCGGCATCAGGGCGAAGCGCAGCGACTTGCCGGCCTCCAGCAGCGGCAGCGCCACGTCGATGGTCCGGTACGCGGCCTTCAAACCCGCGCCGTCCCCATCCAGCGCGATGATCGGCTCGTCCGCGATGCGCCACAGCAGCCGCAACTGATGCTCGGTCACCGCCGTGCCAAGCGGCGCGACCGCCGCATCGAACCCCGCCATCGCCAGCGCGATCACATCCATGTAGCCTTCGGCCACAATCAGCGGCTTGCCCTTGCCTGCCGCCTCGCGGGCCGGGCCATGATTGTACAACACCCGCGACTTGTCGAACAGGTCCGTGTCCTGCGAATTCAGATACTTGGCATCGTCGGCAGGGTCCATCGCCCGCCCGCCGAAAGCGATGCAACGCCCGCGCGGATCGCGAATCGGAAACATGATGCGGTTGCGGAACGCGTCATAGGGCCGCCCTCCGGGCTTGGTGCTGCGTCGGCACAGCCCGCAATCAAGGATCAGCTCCTCGTCGACGCCCTTGCCGGTCAGATGCTCCCACAAAGCCTGCCACGAGGCCGGAGCAAACCCGATCTCGAACCGGTCCTGCCCGGCCTCGGCCAAGCCCCGCCCGGCCAAATAGTCGCGCGCCGCGGCACCTGCCCCGGTCTTGAGTTGCAGGCGGAAGAACTGCACCGCCATGTCCATGACATCGCTCAGCTGCTGGTGGCGATCTGCCTTTTGCTGGGCCTGCGGGTCGCGTTCGGGCATCGGCATACCCGCCTCTGCGGCCAGAATACGCACTGCCTCCATGAAATCGACATTCTCGGTCTCTTTCACAAAACCGATCGCATCGCCCTTGGCGTGACAGCCAAAGCAATAATAAAACCCCTTGCGGTCATCGACATGGAAGCTGGCTGTTTTTTCCTGATGGAATGGGCACGGCGCCCACATGTCGCCCTTGGCCTGATTAGACTTGCGCGTGTCCCACATGACCTTGCGGCCCGCCACTTGGGAAAGTGACGTCCGCGACCGCAATTCGTCAAGAAAACCGGGTGGAAGACTCATAGCGGAAATATGGTCGATCCGGACCGCCGCGGCAAGGACCGCAGATGGCCATTCGGCCTACTGGCTGAATTCCAAGCACTGTTTCTCGAAGGCGCCACCGACGTCCAGTGTCAGCTGGTCCTGCGGCAGGGTGAAAACCCACTCCACCAGCGGCGTGATGCCGGGCGCGTATCTGGCCGGCACGCGGCTGTCGGCGGCCGTCAACATCTCCTTTGTGCCCGGCGCGTCGCGCCCCTGTGCGCGGGCATCCACGGCTTGGGTGACGATATCGGCCTGCGCCGCGCAACGCTCGGCCTTTTGGGCTTCGGTCTCGGCAGAGGCGGCACCGGCCAACAAAGCCAGCCCACAGGACAGGGTCATAAAACGTAGCATGGGCACCCTCATCTGGATCGTGTCGGGCACCATCCTGTCAGCCCCCGACACGGCCCGCAACCCCCCTTGCCCATGGCCTGAAAAGTGCCGCGAAAAACCTCGGGCAACAGTTGGCCGCAAACCGCTGTGCTGCATCCAGTCGCTGCACGCGCTCCACCTGTCGCGGATGTCTCAGGGTGACGGCGGAACGGTCTCGCGCATGCGGCATCGGCTTGGCATTCCACGGCCCGGTCCCACGGTGCCATCCGTCAAGATACGCTGCACCCGCGATGTCCCGCTGCCCCAGGCCACCTGCACCGGACCGGTCCGAGGCACGCCGTAAAGGCGTGATGAAGACGCGATGACCCGCCCCAAACGATCCGCTTGGAACGGGGTGCAAAGCCTTATCGCACGCGCCATCATATTCCGGCAGGCATGACCCCCGGTTGGTATGACAAAGTTGGTGTGACAAAACCCGTCCCGCCGGGGGATGCTTTGGCCCGGCCCTAAGCCCAGCCCTGTGCCAGGCTCGATACCGCGCGCCAAACGCCTGGTCACAAAGCCTGTCGTCACCCAGTGGTCCAGCCCCGTCTACCGGCCCCGTCTGCAGCCCAAAACCCGCCAGCCCGACACCCGCCAGCCCGACGGTGCGCACAAATTGACAGCCACAGGTCTTTCAACCTGTGGCTGTTCGCGCGCTGTTCAGGTCACACCCTAGAGCCCAAGCGCACGATAACTCGCGGCAACCTTGTCGATCGACACCAGATAGGCGGCGGTCCGCAGATCGGTCACGTCCTCGCGCCCATGCCAGACCTCGCGCATAGACTGATAGGCGATGCGCATCGTGTCATCGAGGCCCGAGCGCACCAGTTCCAACTCTCCGGCGCCGCGCAGATATTTCTGCTTGAAGCCGGGGCTGATGACCCAGGCATCGCCCAGATGGCGGTCCAGCCGCTCAAGCTCGTCCACGATAAGCTGGTGACGCGACTCTTCCTGACGGCGGCCCATCCGGCCAAACCGGATATGGCTGAGGTTCTTGACCCACTCGAAATACGACACGGTCACACCGCCGGCATTGGCATACATGTCCGGAATGATCACCGTGCCCTTCTCGCGCAGCACCTCATCGGCGCCGGCCGTGACCGGGCCATTCGCGGCCTCGATGATCAACGCCGCCTTCACCCGGTCGGCATTGCCCATGTTGATGACCCCTTCCATCGCCGCGGGGATCAGGATGTCGCACTCATGTTCCAGCACGGCCGCCCCCTCGGCGGTATGGGTAGCGTCGGGATAGCCGGTCACGCCGCCATGCTTCATGATCCAGGCGCGCACGGCTTCGACGTCCAGACCTTCATCGCTGTAAAGCGCGCCATCGTGTTCGATGATGCCGGTGATGACCGCACCATCCTCTTCGTGCAGGAACTTGGCGGCGTGATAGCCCACATTGCCCAGGCCCTGAACGATCACGCGTTTGCCATCCAGCGATCCAGACAGGCCCGCAGCGGCCATGTCCTCGGGGTGGCGGAAGAATTCCTGCAGGGCGTATTGCACACCGCGCCCGGTGGCTTCGACCCGGCCCGCGATGCCGCCGGCATTCAGCGGCTTGCCGGTCACACAGGCGCGCGCGTTGATATCGGTGGTGTTCATGCGCCGGTATTGATCGGCAATCCACGCCATCTCGCGTTCACCGGTGCCCATGTCGGGGGCCGGCACGTTCTGGCTGGGATGGATCAGGTCGCGCTTGATCAGCTCATAGGCAAACCGCCGGGTGATGCTTTCCAGCTCATGTTCGTCCCATTGGCGCGGGTCCACACACAGCCCGCCTTTGGATCCGCCGAACGGCGCCTCGACCAGGGCGCATTTGTAGGTCATCAGCGCGGCCAGGGCCTCGACCTCGTCCTGGGTCACGTCCAGCGAATAGCGGATGCCGCCCTTCACGGGCTCCATGTGCTCGGAATGAACCG
>JALQUE010000344.1 GCA_023260815.1 Roseovarius sp. | reverse complement strand
GTCGGACGGGGAGCAATGAGGGGTCCATCTATATCGACGACCTGAACATCGCCTCGACGATCACAAGCGGAGCGACGTCAGGTCCCGTTGGCGGCAACGACGTGATCGATGGCGGCGCCGGCAATGACACGCTCTATGGCGGCGCGGGCGACGACATCATGACGGGCGGCGCCGGAGTCGATGTCTTCGTCGTCGAAGGCGCCGATCTGATCACCGACTTTGACGGCACCACCGGCATCCAGGGCACCAGGGGTGCCACGACCGCCGACAATGACTTTGTCGATCTGTCGTCCTTTTACAACGAAGACACGCTGCAGGCCCGCAACGCCGCAACCGACGGGGTGGACTACACTGACCCGCTGCAATGGCTGAAGGCTGATTTTGCCGATGATGGCATCCTGCAAGGGGCCGACAATCTGGTCATCCAGGGGCCGGGGCTGACGGCGGACAATCTCTCGACCGAAAACACCGGCGTCGCCTGCTTTACCCATGGTACGCTGATCGCCACCTCCGAAGGCGAACGCCCGATCGAGGATCTGGTTGCCGGGGATCTGATCATCACGCTTGACCACGGCTATCAGCCGATCCGCTGGATCGGCAACACCACGGTCGAGGCGACGGGCCGCCTTGCGCCCATCGCCATAGAAGCGGGCACCCTGGGCAATACCCGCAGGCTTCTTGTCTCTCCGCAGCACCGCATGCTCCTGAAAGTTTGGCAGGCAGACCTGTATTTCGGCCATTCCGAAATGCTGGCGGCGGCGCGGATGCTGGTGAATGACACCACCATTCGTCCGCAGGAAGGCGGCAAGGTGACCTACTACCACATGCTCTTTGACGCCCACGAAATCGTGTACGCAGAAGGCGCACCGTCGGAATCTTTCCACCCCGGACATATGGGCTGGGGCGCTCTGCACGAGGAAACGCGGCAGGAAATCCTTGAACTCTTTCCGCAGTTGGAAAATGAAAACCTCGACGCCTACGGATCCATCGCACGCTGCAGCCTGAAGGCGGAAGAGGCAAAGCTCCTCATGGGGTTGATCTTCGGGACCGACGACCGCATCCTGCATGCCGCCGAATAATACCCAAGCCAAGCCGCCCTTTTGTGTAGGGGGGGCTTGGCAATCACAAGTTGCGCGCCGGCGGCCTTCTTCGGCTCATTTGACAAAAGCCGATACGATGGCCGATCTCATCGCGGCAGCCGGTCTGCAGGCCCTTGCGGTTCTCGGACATGCGCACCGAATTGCCCGCCTCCAACAAGCTGAACCGCCCCGGCGGTCGCAGGAGACATGCAATGATCTGTGATCCAGGTTTTCCGCGAAACGCGTTAGCGCCGATGCCAGTTAGAAAATCAGCAGACAGCAAACCGCTTTTCTGAACTCGGGTATAGGGACAGGCCCGAGCATTCGGCCCCAAAGCCCGCCGCCACCGGGGTGGCGTAGTTGGATCGGCTGTGCCGTTGGCCAAGGGCGATGGTCGCCGATTCTGGAAGAACATCAACACCCAAAAGCGGGAACATAGAAGGAGATCGAAAGTCACATGACGCCCGATAACCTTTATATTTCAGTGCTTTAGCCTGTGTTTATGGCGGAGAGACAGGGATTCGAACCCTGGAGACGGTTACCCGCCTACACGCGTTCCAGGCGTGCGCCTTCGACCACTCGGCCACCTCTCCGTGGGGTTCTCTTTAACGCCGTGCATTCCAGCAATTCAAGCGCTTTCTGATGCACAGCCTCAATCAGCCAGATGAAGATAGACCCGACGGTTGCGGCGCCCTTTCTTTTCGATCTTTCCAAGGCGCAGAGCGCCGATCTGACCGGTGCTGGCAACATGCGTGCCGCCACAGGGTTGCAAATCGACCTGATCGCTGCCCAGACCGATCCGCACAAGCCGCACGCGCCCTGCCCCTTTGGGCGGAGCGACCGACAAGGTCTTGACCAGGCCGGGGTTGGCCGCCAGCTCGGCATCGGTGACCCAGTCGTCGGTCACGGGCAGATCACGCGCGACCAACGCGTTCAGCGCCTCCTCGATCGCAGCGCTGTCTTCGGGGGCCTCGGGCATGTCGAAATCCAGGCGGCCTTTCGTATCGGCAATGGCGCCGCCCGTCACCGGCAGCGGAATCACCACGGACAGCAGATGCAGCGCGGTATGAACCCGCATATGCCCAAAGCGCCGCCGCCAATCGAGGGCCTGCCGTACAGACACCCCCACTGGCGGCAAAGGGTCCGGAGTTGCTGGCACCAGCACGATCGCGTCGCCGTCAGACTTGAGCGTTGTTGCCACCTCAAGCCTGCCACCGTCCCACTCCAATATGCCGCTGTCGCCGGGCTGCCCTCCGCCCGTCGGATAAAAGATCGTTTGATCAAGGATGATCCCACCCTCAGGGGTATGTCCCGCAACCAGACCGGTGCCATCCGTCATATAGGGATCGGTCACAAACAAGGGCGTGGTCATGTCGGTCCTCCGTCTCCATCCCCGTCTCCGCCGCCGTTTCCATCTGCGTCGCCGGACTCGTCGGACAAATCATGCTCGCGTCTGGCCTCGTGCGAGCTTTTGGATACCGGCTCCGGTGCGGGGTCCGATCCGGTGCGTCGCCCGGTCAGGGTCTCTGGATTGCGCAACCAAATATCACGCTGCGCATAGGGGATTTCGATACCTTCCTCGGCAAAACGCTTGGCGATCTCGTGGTTCATGTCCGACTTCACATCAAGAACCCAGTTCACATCGCGCAGGATGGCCCGGATCTCGAAATCCATGGAGCTTTCGCCGAACCCCTGAAAGACCACGGCCGGAGACGGATTGGCCAGGACCATCGGGTGCGCCTCGGCGATGTCCTGCAAAATTCTCTCTACCTTGCGGGTATCGGTGCCATAGGCGACGCCAACCGGAACGATCACGCGGCCAACCGTATTGCCTCGCGTGTAGTTGGTGACTGTTCCCGAGACGAAATCGGCATTCGGGACGATCACATCCGTGCGGTCGAACGTCTCGATCCGGGTCGATCGCACCGAGATATGACGCACATAGCCATGCTGCCCGCCAACCTCGATCCAGTCGCCTTCCGAGATCGGCCGTTCGATCAACAGGATGATGCCCGCCACGAAATTCGAAACGATATTCTGAAGACCGAAACCGATCCCGACGGACAGAGCACCTGCAACAATGGCCAGCGAACTCAGGTCGATACCTGCGCTGGTGATCGCGATCAGCGCCGCCAGAAAGATACCGACATAGCCAACGCCCGACACGATCGCATTGCGCCCGCCCATATCAATCCGCGTCTTGGGCAGAACCGTATTCTTCAAAGCGGCCTGCAATAGCCGTGTCGCAACAAAACCGGCGGCAAAGACGGTGGCCAACGTCAGGAAGATCACCGGAGATATCCGCGTACCGCCGATATAGACGCCATCCACGAATTGCGTCCACAACTCGGTCAGGTCGGTCATCCGTGCGCCCCAGATAAGCGCAAAGAGCGGCAGCGACATCAGCACCAGAACCGCCCCGACAAGCACCGGGATCAACGACTCGGCGGCGCCTTCCAGATTGCCGGTGATCAGCGCATAAAGCTCGACCACCACGCGCTGCAGGATCAACAGCGCCGCCAGCAGCATCATCGTCAGAACCGATGGATAGAGCAGGAACTTGGCCAGTGCGAAATATCCAACCAGCGCCAGAACCGGCGCCACAACCGCCAGAACGACAACAAGCCTGATCAGAATGCGGGTGGATTTTATCCGATACGTCTCATCGCCACTGTCATCCTTGACAGCATCAGCATGGGCCTTCAGCAGACGCGCCAGACGCCACATCAAAAAGGCCACCGTCACAAGGATCGGGAATACGATGACATTGGCGGTCGACGTCGACCATCCGAACACGTCCATCATGCGGTCTAAAAGGTGCAAAACCGCCGTTGCAAGACCCAAGGATGCGCCATACCAGCGCCCCGCCCTGCGTCCCTCGGGCCCAAGGTTGAGCGGCAGGCCACGCATCTCGTCGGGGGGGAAAACCCGCGTCGCCAGCCAGCGCGCCGCCAAAAAGATCAGCGCGGCGCGTACAAGTTCGTCCAAAAGCTGGCTGATATGCGTGCCCGCCAGACCAGAAGTCTGGATCATGATCATAAGCAGGAAAAACCCGATGAACGGCACGACAAAGCTGCCAAGCGATACGATAAACGCCGAGATCCATCGCCCGGCGGTTTGCCCATCTCGCAAGATCCTGCGCGACAGCCTCCGGCTCCATGAGCGGCCACGCACAAGCAGCAGCACCCCCACCAGCCCAAGTGTCACCAGAACCGGCAGTCGACGCGTCGTCTCTTGGCGCTGAACAGGGTTTCGCAGGCCCGACCGGAATTCCTCGACAACTAACGTGCCGCTGTCGAACAGCGCCTTGGCAGCATCGGCCCAATAGGACGGATTTCCCGGCGAGGGGCCGAACTCAAGCAATTCCTCGGCCTGCCGATCCCGAATGATCTGATCGATCACCCGGATCAGCCCATCCGCGCGACTATAGGCAAGCTCTGCCCGCTTGCCCGGCGCCTGCAATTCGGCAAGCCGCGCATTCAGCTGCTCGCGTTCGCGCGCAATTTCCACCGATTCATTGCCGTCTTCCGGAGCAGAGCCAAGGGCATTCAACTGGCGCTGTACGGTTGCGATGGTGTTTGCGTTGGCGTCTTCTTCATTCTGAAACCTTTGACGCCATGTCACCAGTTCAGAACGCAATGACTCCAATGCCGGGGTCGAGGCGCGTTCGGTCTCCACCGCCTCTTCGGCACGCAAAGCCGTGCGATCCCACGCCTCGTAGTCGATCTGCTCGGCCTGCTGTTGCTGTGCTTCGGCCTGCGGCACCATCGGGCCGGCGACGACGTGTCCGATCACCAGCGCCAGAAGAAGCAGAAAGGCCCGAAGCGGTCGCATCACTCGGCAAAGACCCCCGGGATTGCGCGGGGGGCCTCGATCATCCAGTCGGGTGTCGGCAGGCCTTTTTCCCGCAGGAAATCAGGGTTGAACAGTTTGGACTGATAACGCGTGCCGTAGTCGCACAGGATGGTCACGATCGTGTGTCCCGGACCCATCTCGCGGGCCATGCGCATCGCGCCCGCGATGTTGATCCCGCTCGATGCGCCCATGCACAGACCCTCGTTTTCCAACAGATCGAACACGATGGGCAACCCTTCTTCATCGGGCACCTGACAGGCGAAATCCGGTGTGAAGCCTTCAAGATTGCGGGTGATCCGTACCTGTCCGATACCTTCGGCGATAGAGCTGCCCTCGCCTTCCAACTCTCCGGTTGTGTAGTAGGAATAGAGCTTGGCGCCCATCGGATCGGCCAGCCCGATCTTGACGCCCTTGGGTTGAAGGGCCATGCCGACACCGGCCAGCGTGCCGCCCGAACCCACGGCACAGCAGAACCCGTCGACCTTGCCGCCGGTTTGTTCCCAGATCTCGGGACCGGTGCCTTCGATATGGGCCTGACGATTTGCGACGTTATCGAACTGATTGGCCCAGATCGCACCGTTTGGTTCGGTTTTTGCAAGTTTTTCGGCTAATCTTTCGGAATATCGGACAAAATTATTGGGATTTGAATATGGCGCCGCGGGCACCTGAACCAGATCAGCCCCGGCCAGACGCAGCATATCCTTCTTTTCCTGACTTTGGGTTTCCGGGATCACGATCACCGTCTTGAAGCCCAGAGAGGCGCCCACCAGCGCCAGACCGATCCCGGTATTTCCAGCAGTCCCTTCGACGATCGTGCCCCCTGGTTTCAGATCGCCGCGGCGGATCGCATCACGAATGATGAACAGCGCCGCACGGTCCTTGACCGATTGACCGGGATTCATGAACTCCGCCTTGCCAAGGATCTCGCACCCCGTCTCCTCGCTGGCCCGCCGCAACCGGATCAGAGGGGTGTTGCCGACCGCATCGGCCAGATCCTTTGCAATTCGCATCGACGGACTCCTTTTGCCAGATTGCGACCAGACTTAGACCCCACCGCACTGGAACTCAAGCCGCGGAACGCAACCGCTCACGTTCGCGCGACAACCAGATAAGCGACAAGACGAGCGGGCCGTTATCGGCCTCGCCCGTATCCAGAAGCGACATGGCGCGGTCGTAGGATATCACATGTGTGCGGATATCCTCGTTCTCGCTTGCCAACCCGCCAAGCCCTTGGCCCGATCGCGGCAAATCGCACAGCCCGAGGTAAATGTGGAAATACTCCGTCGAGGTGCCGGGCGTGCAGTAATGCCTTGAAATCAATTCCAGCGCGCGCAGCTCCACG
>JALQUE010000417.1 GCA_023260815.1 Roseovarius sp. | reverse complement strand
CTTGAATCCCAAATTGATCATCGCCGACGAACCGACCGCGGGTCTGGATGTGTCGGTGCAGGGCGAAATCCTCAACCTGATGTCCGATCTGCAGGCCGAACACGGCCTGAGCTACCTGATCATCACGCATAACCTGCCGGTGGTGCGCCATATCGCGGATCGCTTGGCCATCATGTATCTGGGCCGCATCGTCGAAGAGGGCCGCACCGACGAAGTGTTCGCGCGTCCGGTCCATCCCTACACGCAAGCCCTGGTTCAAGGCGTGCCGCAGCCCGATCCCGATCGCCGCCGCGCGCATGTCGCCATCTCAGGCGAGGTGCCAAGCCTTCTCAACCGTCCGAAAGGCTGTGACTTCGCGGGGCGTTGCCCCTTCGCGCAAGACTTCTGCAGGATCCAGAAGCCGCCCCATGCGACCATGCCGGACGGGCGGCGCTATGCGTGTCACTTTCCACTCGGCTGATCGCAGCCCCTGTCCATCAAGAGAAGCACACCATGAGTTACGGTATCTATATCGGGCGCAACCATACAGCCAACGGGGTGGCGTATCTTGCCGGGTACGGCGATGAACCCAGCAGCCATTGGCTCGAAATCAGTCCACGCGCCAGCCATGACGATGACGCGACACTCACCGTGGGGGTCACCCCCGAAGCCGATATGCCCGGCCGATTGACCCAGATTCCGCAAGCACCACAGACCCTTCGCAACATCCGGGTGAATTACAGCTACTATCTCGGCGTGCCCGCGCCGCTGACCAATGGGGGCCTTAACGCGTGCGGGGTTGCGGTGCGTGACATCTGGTCGACATCTCGCGACGCCCTGATCGCCATGACACCCGCCGACCAGACCGGGCCAAACTATTCGGATCTCGCGCGGATCGTGCTCGAACGCGCCCGCACCGCCCGTGAAGGCGTGGATCTGATCGCGCATTTGATCGCCACCCATGGCTATTCCACCTATGGCGGCAATTCCCACATCATAGCCGACCCGGACGAGGCGTGGGTGGTCATCGAATTCGCCGGAGGCCGTGGCCTGTGGTGCGCCGAACGGCTGGGCCCGGACAGTATCCGCGCCTCGCGTCCGGGCTATATCGGCCAGATTCCCGATACCCCGACGCAGGATTATCTGTTTCCAGCGCATTTTTTCGACACCGCACGCGATCAGGGCTGGTGGTCGCCGCAGGATGGCCCCTTCGATGTCAACCGCATATACGGCGATGCCAAGCATCGGTGGGCCGGCGTCACCTGGATCGAAGACGAGATGCGCACCCGCGCCAACCGGCCCGAAAAGATCGCGCTCGAGGATGTGTTCTGGTCCATCAGCACCGAGCGCCTGACAGGCGACACCGCCGGATATGGGCAGGTCGTGCCGCTGATCCATCCCGCCCATGATGCCATGCGGATGATGTGGCACGCGCCGGTCGGCCCGGTGACTGCGCCGCTTTTGCCGGTCTTCATGGGGCAAAGCGCGGTGCCACCGGCCTGGCGGCAACATCGCTACCTGACAACCGGAGAAAGCCATCGCTTCCTTGATTGCCGCAAGAAGGACACGGACCCGGATACGGTTTCGCATGTGCCTCAAGGGATCGAGACCGGACAATCGGCCTGCCATGACTTCAAGCGGCTGATGCATCTGGCCTTTCAGAAACCAGACCCGATCCTGCATGAGGTCTGGACACATTGGCGCGCGATCGAGGCAAAAGTGAACGCCTGCATTCCCGACAGATTACGCGCCGCCGCCCATCTGCTTGACGCCGGCCACGAGGCGCTGGCCACCCAGATCCTGACCGATTTCAGCCATGCCCGGATGGCCGAGGCACTGGCCGATTGTCAGGCATTGGCGGCAGCGGCACATGCACGCCTGCGCGCGCTGGACGCTCTCAACATGACAGACGAACCTCGCATGCTCGACCAGATCTGGTAAGCTCTGCTGGACCCAAACGCGCCCGAAAGGACCCCCATGCCAAACCACGTCTTTGGCCGCTCCATGCGCCACACCCCTCCCACAGCCGTCGCCGGCGAGGGCTGTTATCTCATCGACGCGGATGGCAAACGCTACCTTGACGGATCTGGCGGGGCGGCCGTGTCATGCCTGGGCCATTCCAACGCCGCCGTGCGCATGGCCCTGCATGCGCAGATCGACCAGCTTGCCTTCGCTCACACGGGCTTTTTCACCTCCGAACCCGCCGAACGCCTCGCCGACCGCCTGATCGCCCATGCGCCTGCGGGATTGGACCGGGTCTATCTTGTCTCAGGCGGCTCCGAGGCGGTAGAAGCCGCGCTGAAACTGGCCCGCCAATATTTTGTCGAGATCGGTCAGCCACAGCGCCACCGCGTCATCGCCAGACGCCAAAGCTATCACGGAAATACCCTTGGGGCGCTCGCTGCGGGTGGCAATGAATGGCGGCGGGCGCCATTCGCCCCCCTCCTCGCCCAGACCAGCCATATCGCGCCCTGCTACGAATACCGCGACCGGCAGGCCGAAGAAACCGCCGAAGCCTATGGTCTGCGGGCCGCACAGGCCCTGGAAGACGAGATCACCCGCCTTGGCCCGGAAACCGTCATGGCCTTCATCGCCGAGCCGGTTGTCGGCGCCACCGCCGGTGCGGTTCCCGCCGTTCCCGGCTATCTGCGCCGCATCCGTGAAATCTGCGACCGTTACGGGGTGCTTCTCATTCTTGACGAAGTGATGTGCGGCATGGGCAGGACCGGGCACCTCTTTGCCTGCGCGGAAGACGGAATAACGCCCGACATCCTGACCATCGCCAAGGGGTTGGGCGCCGGATACCAGCCAATCGGCGCGCTTTTGTGTCACGCGCGCCTCTATGAGGCACTGGCTGCCGGATCTGGCTTCTTTCAGCACGGTCACACCTATATCGGCCACCCGGTCGCCGCCGCCGCGGCCAATGCCGTGCTGACCGAAATTCTGGACCGCGATCTGCTGACGCGCGTGCAGATCCAGGGCGACAAACTCGATACGGCCCTCAAGGCCACCTTCGGTGCTCATCCGCATGTGGGCGATATTCGTGGCCGGGGTCTTTTCCGGGGGATTGAACTGGTCGCGGACCGCAAGACCAAGGCCCCTTTCGACGCGCGCCAAAAACTCCATGCCCGGATCAAGGCCGAGGCGTTTTCGGCAGGGCTTATCTGTTATCCGATGGGCGGCACGATCGACGGTATCGCCGGTGATCACATCCTGCTGGCGCCCCCCTTCATCATCGAGGACGACCAGATCGGGGAACTGGTGGACAAGCTGGATATCGCGATCCGCAAGGCTCTGGCCGCGTGAAGGCCGCCGCGCCACAGCTCATCGCATGGGCATGTGCCGGTTCACATCCTTATAGAGCAGATACCGAAACGGCCCCGGCCCACCCGCATAGCACGCCTGCGGGCAAAACGCCCGCAGCCACATGAAATCCCCGGCCTCGACCTCGACCCAATCCTGATTGAGCCGGTAGACAGCCTTGCCCTCCAGCACATACAGGCCATGCTCCATCACATGCGTCTCGGCAAAGGGGATCACGCCACCGGGTTGAAACGTCACGATCGTGACATGCATGTCATGGCGCATATCCTGCGGGTCGACAAAGCGGGTCGTGGCCCAGACCCCGTTCGTGTCGGGCATGGCAAGCGGGGCGATATCGCGTTCATTGGTCACCACCACATCGGGCGCGTCCAGCCCCTCAACCGCCTGATAGGCCTTGCGGATCCAGTGAAACCGCACATCCTCTGCCGACACATTGCGCAGCGTCCAATCCGCGCCCGGCGGGATATAGGCATAGCCCCCCGCGACCATCTCATGCGTCACGCCCTCGACGGTCAGTGTCAGACACCCCTCGACGACGAAAAGAACCGCCTCGATGCCCCTGTCGGTTTCAGGCCGGGTGCTGCCACCGCCGGGTTTGACCTCCGCGATATATTGCGAAAACGTCTCGGCAAAGCCGGACAAGGGCCGCGCCAGCACCCAAAAGCGCGCCCCCTCCCAGAAGGGCAACAGGCTGGTCACGATATCGGCATAGGTGCCTTTGGGGATGACCGCATAGGCCTCGGTGAACATGGCGCGGTCGGTCAACAGGCTGGTCTGTGGCGGCAAGCCGCCCTTGGGCGCGTAATACATATCGGATCCTCAGGACTGTGATCGTTCAGATGGGGTCATGCCGTTCAGAATATCGGCCAGCCGGTGTCGCGCGATGGCTTCGACCGCGCGCCGGATATCATCCGGCTGGCCCGTCGCGCCGAGATCATGGCCAAGCGCCGCAAACCGGGCCGCGACCTGCCGCTGTTCATCCCCCGAGGCGCAACGATACGCACGGCACAGCAGGCTGTGCAGCCCGGCCAGACAGTCATGCCCCGGCCCGCGGTCCAGGTGCGCGGCGCGGGCCGCGACCCACTCGACCCCGTCGAAAACCTGCGCGAACCGGGCGACGAACTCCGCATCGGACAGCCCGCTGACCTGCAGGCCACGGCCCGGCGGATGCACGCGCTGCCAATGCTCGGCAATATCGATGCGGCGCGGGCACCAGACGCCCTCAAAACCCTGGATATAGGCGATGAACCGCTGCAATCCCGCCAGCTTTCCGGGACGACCGACCAGACGACAATGCAGGCCGACACTCAGCATCTTGGCGGCGCCCGCCTGCCCCTCGGCGTAAAGCACGTCGAAACTGTCCTTGAGATACTGAAAAAACTGCGCGCCAGTGACATAGCCCGGCGTCGCGGCAAACCGCATGTCATTGGCCTCCAGCGTGTAGGGAATGATCAATTGTTCGCGCTCTCCCAACCGCACCCAATGCGGCAGATCATCGTCATAGCTGTCCGAGATATAGGCGACCTCGCCCGCTTCGGCGACCAGCCTGACGGTATTCATGCTGCAGCGTCCCGTGTACCAGCCGCGCGGGCGCGTGCCCACCACCTCGGTATGCAGGCGGATCGCTTCGGCGATGGCGGCGCGTTCCTCGGCCTCGGACATGTCCTTGTGCTCGACCCATTTCAAGCCGTGGCTGGCGATCTCCCACCCGGCCTTCAACATCGCCTCGACCTGCTCGGGACTGCGCGCCAGCGCCGAGGCAACACCGTAGATCGTCAGCGGAATGCCCGCGCCCGTGAACAGCCGGTGCAACCGCCAGAAGCCCGCCCTCGCGCCATATTCATAGATCGATTCCATGTTCCAATGGCGCTGCCCCGGCCATGCCACAGCACCGGGGATATCCGACAGGAACGCCTCCGACGCCGGATCCCCGTGCAACACGCAATTTTCGCCGCCTTCCTCGTAATTCAGCACGAATTGCACCGCGATGCGTGCGCCCCCCGGCCATGCCGCATCGGGCGGATTTGGCCCATAGCCGCGCAGATCTCTCGTATACGTCATGTCCCCTCCACGATTGGCCGCCGCGCGGCGCCACGCCACCTCTGCCGGTCTGTCCTGATGCCGCCACAAGACAGGCGCCGCATGCCGAAACCCCCTGTCTGCGCACGGCACGCGATGCTATCGTCCCCCCTGCCGGGATCCTGCGCCGCACTCCGGGCCGTCGGCATCACAGGCCCAACCCGGCGCGCGGCACACCACGCAAGGACCATGACGTCATGACCAACCACATTCTGACAGCCGCCCCCCTGACGGCCCAAGGCTTTCAGCCGTTCGGAGATGTCATCGACACGCAGCGCACCCCGGACAAGATCATCAATCAGGGCATGTGCGACCGCTACACCGACCTGGCACAGCTTGATTTTTCCGACGGTCGCCCCGGCATCAGCCTGTTTGACGCCAAGGCCCGGCACCTGCCCTACACGGTTGACCTGCTCGAACGGCACCCCGAGGGCAGTCAGGCATTCATCCCGATCACCCAGACGCGTTTCCTTGTCATCGTGGCGCCGGATGCCGGGGGCGTGCCGGGCGCGGCGCAGGCGTTTCTCACCGCTCCCGGTCAAGGCGTGAACCTGCATCGCGGTGTCTGGCACGGTGTCCTGGCCCCCTTTGAGGCACCGGGGCTGTTTGCCGTGATCGACCGCATCGGCACCGGCCCCAACCTTCAGGAACACCCGTTGCAGACCCCCTATATCGTTGATGCTGTCGCGGGCTGACCGCAGCCGCGCGCGCCCCATCCCCCCCTGCGAACATGCCGCCTGGCCCATGGTCTCAGGACAGCGCGGCAAGACACATGAACGCCGCCGCGACGACCGGATCGATCACGCGCGATGCTCCCGGCGCCGTGATCCGGCGCGCAAGGATCGTCATGCCGCCACATCCCAGCACGACGCTGCAGCCGGGATGCAGCGCCACCACATGGTCCACCGCGTCCTGCACACGCCGAAGGCTGCCCGCCCCCTCTTTCAACTCGAGCACAGGCACACCGGACGCATGCACCCCCGCGCAGCGGTCGTCCAGCCGCATGTCGCGGATATTGTCGACGATCACCGGCACCGACACGTCCAGACTTGTCACCACGGCAAAAGCGCGCGATGCAACGCTCCCGGCGATACAGCCCGCCTCGCCCATGCCGATCACCGGCAATCCAGCGCTGGCGCGCAGCGTGGCAAGCCCGGTATCGTCAAAGCAGCCGATCACGATGGCCTGTGCCCCCATGTCGCGCGCCTCCTCGACCAGCGCAAACAACCCCTCAAGGCACAGCGCGGCATCCTCTGGGCCTTGTATCGACGCCGGCCCCTGACGGTTGGTCAGGCCGATCACCTCGGCCACGGCCCCAATCGCATCGCGCGCCGAGGCGACCATCTCGTCGGTCATGCGCTGCGTCGAATTGGGGTTGAGGATGGCGATCCTCGGCA
>JALQUE010000270.1 GCA_023260815.1 Roseovarius sp. | reverse complement strand
CGCTCGCGCCACTGCGCCCACGGCTCGGGGTTGAACTCGGGCGAGCACATTTCCTCGGCCATGCGGATCTGATCCTCGGCAAGGAAGGCCGGACGCACGTTGTTCTCGGCAAAGATCGTGCCGGGCAGCTGCGGATCGCTGAAGCCCACGGTCTTGACCAGCGCGGCCTCGTTGGCGGCCTGCACATGCACCTGCGCCAGATAGGCCGATTCCATGATCGCATCCTGAAGATGCGGCTCCATGGCGTCGAACACCTTGACCGACATCGACGTATGCTCGGTGCCGCAGAAGAACTTCAGATCGACCGACTGGCTGACAACCGGGGCCATGTTGGCATAAGCCACCGCCGACGCCCATGTCTCGGCACCGTCGATCAGACCCTGCTTCAGACCATCGAGCGTCTCTTCCCATGCCACCGGCACCGGGTTGAGGTTCAGAAGCTGCATGGCGATCCGGCCCAGCTGCGTGCCCGTCACCCGGTTCTTGGTGCCGAACAGTTCTTCCAGCTTGGTCACCGTGGGCTTGTCGGCAAAGGACTGGCCCAACTGGATGCCGCGCAATTCGCAATGGCTGAACAGGAACTTCAGACCATGCCGCTTTTCCAGCGGCTCGCGCAGCAGCGCCATCGATTCCGGGCTATAGAGGAAATGATACTGCGCCGCCCGGCTGGGGAACATGTACGCATAGTCCAGCACGTTCAGATAAGGCGCGCCACCGGCTGAGTTCTGGGTCGATGCGGAATACATGTCCACCACGCCCAGCTGGGTTTTCTCGACACAGTTCAACTGACCGCAGATCTGGTTGTCGCCGATGAACTCGACCCGGATCTCGCCTTCGGTCCGCTCTTCCAGATCGCGGGCGAATTCCAGAACGCCGGCGCGCTCGATCAGCAGGTTGCGTGCGTTGAAGCCGGACGCACCCAGCTTCAGCGTGTGTTTCGGCTCTTTGGCAAAGCGTTTCTCGTACGAGCTTTCAGCAGCCCGTGCGAGCGATGTCATGCTGACCGTGCCGGTCAGCGCGCCTGCACCAAGAAGAACGGATGACAGGCCGAACTGACCCGACAGACGAAACAGATCCCGACGGGAAATCCCGCTCAGGGCTTTGGATACTTTCATGATCTCCTCCCAGAGTTTTGCAATTTTGATACTTGCAGTCTCAATATTGATAGATTTATGTTGGGTCTGGCAAGGAAAATTTTTCCTAAATACGCGACTTGGAGGAGGGGGAGCGGAAATGTCGGAGATTTCAGCGGATTACGTCATCGTCGGTGCAGGCTCTGCCGGATGCGTTCTGGCGAATCGTTTGTCGGCCGACCCGTCGATCAAGGTCGTCCTGCTCGAGGCCGGTGGCCGCGACTGGAACCCCTGGATTCACATCCCCGTCGGGTATTTCAAGACCATGCACAACCCGTCGGTCGACTGGTGCTACCGCACCGAACCCGATCCCGGGCTGAATGGCCGACAGCTCGACTGGCCGCGCGGCAAGGTGCTGGGCGGGTCGTCCTCTCTCAACGGCCTGCTCTATGTGCGCGGGCAGCCTCAGGACTATGACCGCTGGCAGCAGATGGGCAATCCCGGCTGGGGCTGGGACACTGTTCTGCCGCTCTTCAAACGGTCCGAGAATCAGGAACGCGGCGCCGATGACTTCCACGGCGAAGATGGCCCGCTATCGGTCTCGAACATGCGCCTGCAACGTCCGATCTGCGATGCTTGGGTCGCCGCCGCACAGGATGCGGGATACCCGTTCAACCCCGATTACAACGGCGCCACCCAGGAAGGCGTGGGCTATTTCCAACTGACCGCGCGCAACGGGCGGCGCTGCTCCAGCGCCGTGGCCTTCCTCAATCCGGCGCGGTCGCGGCCCAACCTGCGGATCGTGACCCATGCGCAGGCTAGCCACATCACCTTTGACGGGCGCCGCGCCACCGGCGTCGCATATCGCGACCGATCAGGCACCGAGCATGTCGTCAAGGCCGGCGCCGAGGTGATCCTCTCCTCCGGTGCGATCGGCTCGCCGCAATTGCTGATGGTCTCCGGTCTGGGCGAGGCGGCACAGCTTCAGGAACACGGCATCGACGTTCTGCGCGACATGCCCGCCGTGGGCAAGAACATGCAGGACCATCTGCAGGCCCGTCTGGTCTTCAAATGCAACGAACCGACCCTGAACGACGAGGTGCGCAGCCTCTACAACCAGGCGCGCATCGCCCTGAAATACGCGATGTTCCGGGCAGGTCCCATGGCGATGGCCGCCAGCCTTGCCACCGGTTTCATGCGCACCGGCGATCACGTGGACACGCCCGACATCCAATTCCATGTGCAACCCTGGTCCGCCGACAGCCCCGGCGAAGGCGTCCACCCGTTCTCGGCCTTCACCATGTCGGTCTGTCAGTTGCGCCCCGAAAGCCGAGGGGAAATCCGGCTGGCCTCATCGGATGCCGGGGTCTACCCGAAGATCCACCCCAATTACCTGTCCACCGAAACCGATTGCCGGACCATCGTCGAAGGCATCCGCATCGCCCGCAAGATCGCCCGCCACGAGCCGCTCAGCCACAAGATATCCCAGGAATTCCGCCCCGACAGGTCGCTTGATCCGGACGATTACGACGGGATGCTGGACTGGGCGCGCAATTACTCGACGACGATCTATCACCCGACAGGCACCTGCAAGATGGGGCCATCGGGGGATGCCGTCGTGGATGCGCGGCTGCGTGTCCACGGCATTGCCGGGCTGCGTGTGGCCGATTGCTCCATCATGCCCGAAATCGTTTCGGGCAACACCAATGCCCCGGCGATCATGATCGGCGAAAAAGCCTCCGACATGATCCTCGAAGACCGCAAGCAAGGCGCGCTGCAAGGCACCGCCTGACCATTTCAGAAAACGCGCGAAAGGATGACACCATGAAGATGACGACCGAAGAGGCCTTTGTCAAAACCCTTCAACGCCACGGGATCGAGCATGCGTTCGGGATCATCGGGTCGGCGATGATGCCGATATCGGATCTGTTTCCGCAGGCCGGGATCACGTTCTGGGACTGCGC
>JALQUE010000229.1 GCA_023260815.1 Roseovarius sp. | reverse complement strand
CCCCTCGCGCCCTGATGCTCGCGCATGATGACACGTGCGCGACATATCCCGACGCTGATGACCCGGATCGCATTGATCTTCGGGCTGCTGGCGATCGTCTGGGCATGGCCCTCCGATGCGGCGGCTCATCCCGCGCCACAGGCACACGCGACCGCCGCGCAGGACGCGGCCCACCCCGGCCCATCGGCCGGCACCTCAACCGACACCTGCTGCCATCACGACGCCACCTGCTCGGCCAAGATGGCAACACCGGACACGGCCCCGCCCCTGCGGGATGCGGCCTTCGGTCCGGCGCACCTGCCCACGGGCGAGCTGCCATATGCCTCCCTGATCGGCGGCGCCGATCCACCCCCTCCGCGTGGCTGATCCATCAAACCGCCCAACCGGGCAAATTGCATCGGATCACAGGAGAGACAGCACATGTTCCGCAAGACACCCCTCACAGGGCTGGCCCTCGTCGGCCTGACAGCCGCGGCCTTCGCCCATACCGGCGCCACCGGCGTGGTCAAAGAGCGCATGGACGCCATGAAAACCATGCAGGACGCCATCAAGACCATCAAACCCATGATGACCGGCGACGCCCCCTATGACGCGAGCACCGTCCGGAGCGCCGCCGAAAAAATCGCCGCCCTCTCGGGGGACGACCTCACGCGCCACTACCCCGAAGGCTCGACCGACCACCCGACCGAAGCGCTGCCAGCCGTCTGGACCGACTGGGACCGGTTCGAGACCCTCGCCGCACAGCTTGAAACCACGGCCCTCGGGCTTGCCATCGCCGCGGATAACGGCCTGCACGGCGCCGGGCACATGATGGAAAGCGGTGCGGGCATGATGGGGGGTGGCTCTGGCATGATGGGCGGAAACATGATGGGCGGCGCGCAGCCCGCACAGATGATGACCGCAGATCACATCGGCCAGATGCCCGCCGACGGGGCGTTCGCCATGATGACCCGGACATGCTCGGCCTGTCACGATCAGTTCCGCAAGGACGACTGACATGCTCCGCGCCGGGATGGGCCTTCTTGGCCTGCTGACAGCCATCGCCGCCTGTGCGGCCCTTCTCGCCCTTTGGCCGATCGGGACGCCGGTGGCGCTTGGCGCGCTGCAACCCGACCCTCAGCGCGGCGCCTATCTCGCGCGGGCGGGGGGCTGCATCGGCTGCCATTCCGATCCCGGCTCGGATCGTCCCGCGCTGACCGGCGGGGGGCCGATCAAGACCAGCTTCGGCAGCTTCGTAGCCCCCAACATCACGCCCGATCCCGACCATGGCATCGGCGGCTGGACGCTCGAGGATTTCGCCCGCGCGGTCCGCCAAGGCATCGCCCCCGACGGCAGACCCTATTACCCGGCCTTCCCCTATGCGTTCTATGGCGCTCTGTCCGATCAGGACATCGTCGATATGTGGGCCGCCTTCCAAACTGTCCCCGCCAGTCCCGAAACCGCTGGCGCGCATGACATCGCCTTTCCGTTCGATCTGCGCTTCGGCCTCAAACTCTGGCGCGCCGCCTATCTGCACGCGCCGCCCACAGCGCCCGACCCCGCCCGCCCCGAGGCATGGAATCGCGGACAATGGCTGGTCAACGGTCTGGCCCATTGCGGCGCCTGCCACACCGACCGCAACCTTGCGGGCGGACGCATCGCCGCGCGTCACCTCAAGGGCAGCGACGATCTACCGGGCGGCGGCACGGCGCCCGACATCACCGCCACGGCGCTTGCCCGGACCGGCTGGACCGCCGGGGATCTGGCCTTTGCGCTGCAATCCGGGGTGATGCCCGGCGGCGACACCTTCGGCGGCGGCATGGGCAAGGTCGTCCAGCACAGCACCGCATGGTTGACGCCCGAAGACCGCACAGCCATCGCGCAGTATCTGACCACAGAGAACTGATCTCTGAGAAAATCTTTTCAAAACAACATACTGCAATCAAAAGTTGATATATTGCGCCAACCGAATATCCAGCGTTGATCGAAACAGACTCTTGGGGCAAACTCTGGCGACGTCTGCCAAGAACCGCCTGCGACATTCTGGCCCGCATCGCTGCGGCCCAACCCGAGGAAAGAATTAAGAAACTGTTACATTCGGTCGCTACGCCCGGCTGACGCAAGAACTCAAAGGGGGGGATCCCATGAAACTGACGACGACGCTGACCGCTCTTATCGCCTTGACCGTGGCGCTGCCCGCGCAAGCCGAATTCAAGCTGGGCGACCGCTACACCGACGCCGACGGCGACCTGATCGCCGACATTCCCGCCGACGCGTCCGAGTGGATCGACCCTGACACGCTGATCTTCGCCTACACGCCCGTCGAAGACCCCGCCGTCTACGCCGAAGTCTGGCAGGGCTTCCTTGACCACATGTCCGAGCTGACCGGCAAAAGGGTCCAGTTCTTCCCGGTCCAGTCGAACGCCGCCCAGATCGAAGCGATGCGCGCAGGCCGCCTGCATATCGCCGGGTTCAACACCGGTTCCAACCCCTTGGCCGTGGCCTGTGCGGGCTTCCGCCCCTTCGCGATGATGGCCGCCGCCGACGGGTCGTTCGGCTATGAAATGGAAATCATCACCTACCCCGACTCCGGCGTTGCGACGGTCGAGGATCTGAAGGGCAAGCAACTGGCCTTCACCTCGGAAACCTCGAACTCGGGCTTCAAGGCGCCTTCGGCGATCCTCAAGGCCGAATTCGGCATGGTCGCAGGCGAGGATTTCGAAGCCGTGTTTTCGGGCGCGCATGACAACTCGATCCTCGGCGTGGCCAACAAGGACTACCTCGCCGCATCGATCGCCAACTCGGTCAAGGGCCGCATGATCGACCGCGGCGTCGTGACCGAAGATCAGCTTGTGACGGTCTACACCTCGCAGACCTTCCCGACCACCGGCTACGGCACCGTCTACAATCTGGCCCCCGAGCTTCAGGACAAGATCCGTGACGCGTTCTTCAGCTATGAGTGGGAAGGTACCGCTCTGGCCGAGGAATTCGGCCGCAACGGCGAAGACCAGTTCATCGAGATCACCTTCAAGGACGAATGGTCCGTGATCCGCACCATCGACGAGGCCAACAACGTCGTCTACGAGTGTAACTGACCCAGCCACCTTGCTGTTCCCTGCGGGCGGTCACTGGCCGCCCGCATGTTTTGTCGAAAGGGCCACCCATGCTGCATCTCGAACGTCTGTCAAAGACCTACAAGACAGGTGAGACCGCACTCCACGAGGTGACGCTCGATGTGCCCAAAGGTCAGATTCTCGGTCTGATCGGCCCGTCGGGCGCAGGCAAATCCACCCTGATCCGCTGTATCAACCGTCTGGTGGAACCCAGCTCCGGCAAGGTGCTTCTGGGCGATGTCGATCTGGCTCGTCTGGGGAAGACCGATCTGCGCAAACAACGGCGCCGGATCGGGATGATCTTTCAGGAATACGCGCTGGTCGAACGTCTGACCGTGATGGAAAACGTCCTGTCGGGGCGCTTGGGCTATGTCCCCTTCTGGCGCAGCTTCCTGCGCAAATATCCCGCCGCCGACATTCAGCGCGCGTACCGCCTGCTGGACCGTGTGGGGCTGATCGACCATGCCGACAAGCGCGCCGACGCCCTGTCGGGCGGTCAGCGTCAGCGCGTCGGCATCGCCCGCGCCTTGGCGCAGGATCCCGAACTTCTGCTGGTGGACGAACCCACCGCCAGCCTTGATCCCAAGACCAGCCGCCAGATCATGCGCCTTCTGACCGAGGTCTGCACCGAACGCGGCCTGCCCGCCATCGTCAACATCCACGATGTGCCGCTGGCCCAGCAATTCATGCAGCGGATCGTCGGCCTTCGCGCCGGTCGCGTCGTCTTTGACGGCCCCCCCGAGGCGCTCACCGAATCCGCCCTCACCCAGATCTACGGCGAGGAAGACTGGAACGCCATGCGCGCCGGTGACGCCGAACAGGCCGCCGCCGAAGCCGAGGCCCGCGACCGCATCGCGGCGCTTGCGAAATGACCACGCCCTCCTACCCCACCACGTGGCGCCGCCCGCCGCAGATCGTCAAGGATCGGCGCTGGCGGCTGGCGCTCCAGATCGGCATCTTCGTCTATCTGGTGCTTGCCATCGGCTCGGTCGAGGTGAACTGGGCGCGCGTCTATGACGGGCTGGAACGCGGCCAGCGCTTCATCATGGGCTTCCTGCAACCCGATTTTTCCAGCCGCTGGCGCGATATCAGCCAGGGCCTTGTCGAAAGCCTGACCATGACGCTCACCTCCACGGTGGTGGGCGTCGCGATATCGGTGCCCATCGGCATCGGGGCCGCGCGCAATCTGGCGCCGCGCTGGATCTACTACATCTGCCGCAGCATCATCGCCGTCAGCCGCGCCCTGCAGGAAATCATCATCGCGATCTTCTTCGTCGCGATGTTCGGCTTTGGCCCCTTCGCAGGCTTCCTGACCCTCAGCTTCGCCACCATCGGCTTCATCGCCAAGCTCTTGGCCGACGATATCGAGGAAATCAACGAAGCCCAGGCCGAGGCGATCCGCTCCACCGGCGCGTCGTGGTGGCAGGTGGTCAACTACGCCATCCAGCCGCAGGTCATGCCCCGGTTGATCGGCCTGTCCCTCTACCGGCTCGACATCAACTTCCGCGAAAGCGCGGTGATCGGCATCGTCGGCGCGGGCGGCATCGGCGCCACGCTGAACACCGCCATCGACCGCTATGAATATGACAGCGCCGGCGCGATCCTGCTGATCATCATCGGCATCGTGATGGTCGCGGAATATGGCTCCAGCTATCTGCGAAAGTTCCTGCAATGACCGAGATCACCCATCACAGCCAGGTCTGGACCTACCGCACCCCCAAGGCCCGTCTGCTCCTTTGGGGCGGCTGGCTGGCGCTGGTGGCGCTGTTCGTGTGGTGCTGGCAACTGATGACGCGCGACACGATCTGGTTCTTCGTGACCGACGCGCCCCGGCAGGCCGCCGATATCGGCAACCGCATGGTGCCGCCACGCTGGTCCTACATGTCCGAACTCTGGCTTCCCCTGTGGGACACGATCAATATCGCCACTCTGGGCACCATCGGCGGCGTCATCATGGCGGTGCCGGTGGCCTTCATGGCCGCGCGCAATACCACGCCCTCGGCCACGATCCTGCGCCCCATCGCTCTGTTCATCATCGTGGCGTCGCGCTCGATCAACTCGCTGATCTGGGCGCTGTTGCTGGTGGCGATCATCGGCCCCGGCCTTCTGGCCGGGATCATCGCCATCGCCCTGCGCTCCATCGGCTTTGTCGGCAAACTGCTCTACGAAGCGATCGAGGAAACCGACGCCCGCCAGATCGAGGCGATCGAGGCCACCGGCGCCAGCGGCGCACAGGTGCTCAGCTACGGGATCGTGCCGCAGATCATGCCGGCCTTCTGGGGCATCTCGGTGTTTCGCTGGGATATCAACATTCGCGAAAGCACCATCCTCGGGCTGGTCGGTGCGGGGGGTATCGGCCTCAAGCTTCAGGCGTCGCTCAACACCCTGGCCTGGAGTCAGGTCTCGGTGATCCTTCTGCTGATCCTCGCCACCGTGGTGCTCAGCGAATGGGTCTCGGCCCGGATGCGCCACGCCATCATCTGACCCGTCGCGCCATCCCCCATCCATCCCTCAGCGCGCCGCAAACCCCCGCCCCAGCAGGGCGACCAGAAACGCGGTGGTGATGCCGAACATCAGGATGCCCGTCACCGACGACATCGCCCCAAGGATGCGGAACCCCGGATCAAGCGTGATATCCCCGTATCCCACCGTCGTATAGCTGACCATGACGAAATAGATCGACGCCTCATAGCCGCGCAGCGCGCCCAAATGCAAAAGCGCAGAGGACCACAGATAGACCTGCAGCGTATGCGAAAAAAGCGGCACAAGGACCGCGACGCACAGCCACCCGAAATTGACAAGGGGCTGCGTCGCCTCGATCTTCGGGCCGCGTTGCCGAAACAGCGCCAGAACCCGGTAGACGACCCACAGATGAATCATCGTGCAGACCACCAGCAGCAGACTGCCCACCGTGATCTGCGCAAGCACGCTCATTCCAGACGCCCGGTCAATTCGGTCGCACACTCAGCAGCCAACGACCATCCGGCGCGCGGCAGCGCCACACACGGTAGGCAATGTCGCGCGGCGCCCCCTTGCCGCGCCACAGGTGATACAGCTCGACACAACCGCCACTGACCTGCCTCAGTGTCACGCTGCCTTCGGCGCCGGTGCCGGTATTGGCCCAGTCCCGCTTGGTCCCGACCACCTGCACCGGTTGGTAAAGCTGCCGGGCCTCGGTCTCCATCATGGCGAAATCATCCGGGCTGATGCCGGAATTGGCCACCAGATCGACCAGCGAACTGGCCCCCGCCCCGAAAGGCGCCACCAGACCGACGCTCAGAACGGCGGCTTTCAAAATATGTCTCATCGCAATCACTCCTGTCTGAAAATGCCCACGCAACCCCGATCAGCCGCCCCCTTTCGCCGGTGCCCCCTTCAGCGCCATAAGCAGCAACGCGCCTCCGCTGGCCACCAGTTCAAGCGACATCACCACACCCAGAGCAAGCCCCAGCCCCGCCAGCACAAGGCTACCCAGCACGATCGACACGCCCCCCGCCCCGGCCACCGCCAGAACGAACGGCTGCGGATGCAGCCCGCGCCCCATCCAGATCTTTGCGGCACCCGACACCAGCAGCAGCCCCCCCAGCACCCACCGCAGCACCGTGCCATCGCCTATCGGCCCGATGGTCAGCGACAGCCCCAGAAACACGGCCGCCGCCGCGAACACAGCCGCGCCCGCGCGCTCTCGCATGCCCTGCGCCTGCCATGCCGCACGGCCCTGCAACAGCCCCATGATCAGCAGCGCCCAACCGGCAATGGTGGTCGACGCCACCTGCGCCGCCGCCGGGTTGAATAGCCCCGCCAATCCCCCGATCAGCGCGACGGCGCCTGCCGCCAGTCGAAACATCCTGTGGCTCATCACGACACCTCCGCATCACGCTGCGCCCGCACGGCAAAGGCCACGACCAACAGCGATATCCCGTTCGAAATCAACTCCACCGCCAGCAAAACGCCCAGAACCACCGTCGCCGACCACGGAAAATTGGCAAAGATCATGATCCCAAGACCCAACGAAATCAGCCCCGCCACGATCAGCACAGCCCGCATCCCGCCGCTTGGCGCCGCAAAACCCAGCACGATCCGCACACCTCCGATGATCAGCATCAACGCCGCCACCAGCACAGTCAGCGACACCACCCCGCGCATCGGATGCGCCACAAGGCTGATCCCGACCGCCAGCACCACTACCCCCAACAGCAGCGACATCAACCGCGACCCCCACGAACCATCACTCAGGATCGACAAAAGCATCAGCACGCCCACCGCAATGAAAAGATACCCCACCATCAATTCCGCCGTCAGCGTCGCCGCCAAGGGGTTCGCCAGCGCGACAATCCCGCCGACAAACGAGGCCAGCCCCGCCAGCATCCACCAGATCCATCCCGTCATCTCATCGTCCTTCCGTATTGAAACCCGATTGCCCCGATCACGCCTCGGTCTCCTCGGCGATCAGGTCCAGACTGCGCAGGCGGAACCGGTCGCTCAGCCACAGAACCACCCGCTCGGCGCCACTCAACGTCTGGCGCTGCGCGATCACCCTGCGGGCCAGACCGGGATCGTTCGTGATCAGCCCGTCCACGCCAAGCGACAGCATCCGCGACATCGTCAGCGGATCATCCACGGTCCACACATAGACCTTCTTGCCCGCCGCATGTGCCCTGCGGACCATCCCCGCCGAAACCTGCCCGGTATTGACCGCCACGAACTCGGCATCCAGCGCCGACAGGTCCCCGATGGCGCGGGCCGCCAGCACCCCCACGGGCCAGTCCGGGCGCAGCGCGCGCATCTTGGCGACGCCGCCCACCTTCAGCGACATCACCATGACGTCCTGCACCATGCCCGCCGCCTCGACGATCTCGGCCACCCGGCGTTCCAGCGCCTTGTCATGCCCGTAATATTTCAACTCGATCAGCACCCGGCCCCGGCCCTTGGCCAAGTCCAGAACCTCGCGCAGGGTCGGCGTGCGCTGATCGGCATAGAGCGGATGGAACCAGCTGCCGATATCAATCCGTGCCAGATCCTGCATCCGGGCATCCCAAACCTTGAGATCCACACCCGCCAGTTTCATGAAATCACTGTCATGGGCGACCACCACCTCGTCATCGGCGGTTTCCTGAACGTCGATCTCGATCCAGTCGGCACGGTCCCGCAAGGCCTGTTCGACCGCCGCCAAGGTATTTTCGGGCCGCAGCGCGGCAGCGCCGCGATGGGCGATCACCTCGACATTGCGTGGGCCGGCCCCGGCCCTTGCCTCGGGCATTTGCTCCAGCAGATAGACCGCGCCGGCACCCATCACGATCCCCGCCAGCCCGATCGCCGTGGCGAATTTCAGGCCCGGCGCGCGCCGCGACATCTCTCGCGACATAGCGCGCAGCGCCGGAGCATCGCCACCGATCCGGTAAAGGTCGCTCAGCAGCGCCGCCAGCGCGCCGTTGGTCAGCCCCGCCAGAACCGCGTTCAGCACCGCCCACAGGCCAAGCCCCGCCAGCGTGACCGCAATCACCATCCCCAGATCGGGCAGCATCACATCCTGAACGCCCGCAATCACCACGCCCATCAGCATCCCGGCCAGCGCAAACAGCCCAAGGCGCACGGCAAACCACCCCGCCAACTGCATCAAAACAGCCCGTCTGCGCCCCTGCAGCCGCGCGGCACTGGCCGCGAAACTGTCCTTTGGGGCGGTGTCCTCCAGCAGCATGAGATGCAGCGCCAATGCCCATCCCGACAGCTGCCACAACAAAACGCCCGCCATCGCCAGCACGATCGCGCCGCCCA
>JALQUE010000199.1 GCA_023260815.1 Roseovarius sp. | reverse complement strand
AGGGCGGCGGCGTCCGAGCCGGAGCCGGGTTCGGTGAGGCAGTAGGACAGCACGGTCTGCATGGACAGAACGCCGGGCATGACACGGGCTTTCATCTCGTCCGAGGCAAAGGTGTCGAGCATCTTGGCGCACATGTTATGGATCGACAGGAACGCCGCGACCGAGGGGCAAGCCATTGACAAGGCTTCGAAAACCAGTGTCGCATCCAGCCGGGACAGGCCCGAGCCGCCGCCCTCTTCGGAGACGTAGAGCCCGCCGAAACCCAGCTCGGCGATTTGTGGCCAGAGGTCTTTCGGGATGGTGCCGTCGCGTTCCCATGTCCGCGCATGGGGCGCGATAGTGTCCTGCCCGAAGGCGCGGGCCATGTCGAAAATGGCGGTCTGTTCTTCGGTCAGGGCGAAATCCATGCCGGGGGCCTCCTCCTCAGGGGGTGTTCATCGTCGAATTGAACGTATGTTTAATTACCAATTCTTGCAGGAGTTTTGCAAGGCATGTGGACTGCGTGGTTCGGGCCTTGGAAATCAGGAAAAAAGGGCTGCGGTATCGTGTCGGTATCACGTCGGTATCGCGTCAGTGCGGTTTTCTGTGCGGTTTTCGGGGCGGATGGCGGTCTTTCAGGGTCAGAGATCGGCGTGAAATTCCTCGATCAGGTGGCGGACCACGGCGCGCAGGGCGTGATCGGGATCGTCCTCGGCGTGCAGGGCGTCGGCGTAGACCTGACGTTGGCGGCCCGAAGAGGTGCCGGTGCGCAGCATGTCACGGGCGCCTTCGATTTCGGCCAGGGATTCGAAGAAGGCGGCGTCTTCGTCCAGCAGGTCGATCAGTTCTTCGATCAGGTCGCCCATCGGGACGATCTGACCCAGACCGAAATCGATCAGCCCTTCGGTTACGCCGTAGCGCTGCGCGCGCCAGCGGTTTTCGGACACCAGAAAGCGGTCATAGATGCGCCAGCGCTGATTGCGGATCGCCAGACGCCAGAGCATCCGGGCCAATGCTTGCGTGATCGCGGCAAGGGTGAGGGCGTGTTCCAACCGGGGTTGCACGTCGAAGATGCGGGTTTCGAGCGTCGGGAACTGGTGCGAGGGGCGCAGATCCCACCAGATTTTCGAGCTGTCCTCGATCACGCCGAGATCGACGAGGGCCGAGACCGAGCGTTCAAATTCGCCATAGCTTTCCATGCGGGGGGGCAGGCCGGTGCGGGGCAGGTTGTCGAACACGGTCAATCGGTAACTGCTGAGGCCGGTGTCATGGCCTTGCCAGAAGGGAGAGGAGCAACTGAGCGCCAGAAGATGCGGCAGGAAATAGCTGAGCTGGTTCATCAGGTCGATGCGGCGGTCGGGCGGGTCGATGCCGACATGGACATGCATCCCGCAAATCAGCATCCGGCGCACCACGCCGGCCAGATCGCCGGCCAGCGCGTTGTAACGGTCCTTGTCGGTATGGGTCTGGTTGCGCCAGTCCGCGAAGGGGTGACAGGCGGCGGCGATGGGCGCGAGATTGTAGCGCGCGGCGCAGTCGGACACGGTGGCGCGCAGGCGTTTGAGATCGTCGCGGGCGTCGGCCACGGTGCGACAGACGCGTGTGCCGATTTCGATCTGGCAGTTGAGGAATTCCGGGCTGACCTGTCCTTGGAGGCGGCTTTGGCAGTCATCCATCAGGGCTTGGGGGGCGTCGGCCAGGGCGCAGGTGTCGCGATCGACCAGCAGGTATTCTTCTTCGATGCCGATGGTGAAGTCTGGATGAGTGAGGGCCATGGCATCTCCGGGGGTGACGGGGTTTGCTGGTCTTTGGGTGTATTGCAGCACGGGAAGGGCGGTTTGGGCAAGCGATGCGTGATGCGGGCCGAGGGCGTGACGAATCACCGGCGCGTGGCCGTGGTTGGGCTTTGTCGTCAGAGGGGAAACAATCACTTGGAATTTATAGGTTTTGTGTTCGGGATGACGCTACGTCCCGTGCGGATGCAGGATTGTGTTCGGATAGTTGCCGAAATATGGTAACCGCATCGATGTAATGATTTTTCAGTCTTCGTGCGGTTGGTGCTTAGGCCCGTTTTTAGGGCGATGTCCTGCCTCCGTGCCGTTTTACAACAATTTTTATCTGGAGGTGTTTCGTGTCCATCCGACGCAATAAGTTTTCGACATTGGCAGGGGCCGCCCTGGTTGGCGTGCTGGCCACAGGGGCCAATGCCGCGACAATCCACGAGGTGTTTCATCTGGGCGGCCATGCCGGTGTCGCGCCATCGCATGCGTATACCAGTGGCGATCTGACAATGACCGTGACCGCGTTCAAGCACAATAAGGGCGATCTGAAAAAGCAGATCGACGTCGGGCAATGGAGCACCGGGCTTGGCGCGCAGTTCAAGGGTGACAAAGATCACAAGGTGGATGGCCGTGGCCGCGACGAGATGCTGATTTTCAGCTTCAACCGCGAGGTGACGCTGAATTTTGTCGGCGTCAGTTATTTCGACCATGATGATGACGTGGAAATCGCCAGTTATTTCATGGGCAAAAAGGGCCTGAAGCGGGACGAGTACCATTCGGATGTCGATCTGGACCCGTGGTTCAAGTCCACATGGTTTTACAATGGCAGTTCGGACGATCGCGGCAAGGTCTGGCTGGATGCGGACAAGCAGGTGACGGGCAAGTTCCTCGGGATCGGGGCGGATCACAAAGACGATCAATTCAAGGTCGCGGCGATCAAGGTGTCGTATGACATCGCGGCGATCCCGCTGCCTGCGGGTCTGCCGCTGTTGCTGGGGGGCCTTGGCCTGCTGGCGGTGCTGCGCAAGCGCAAGACGGCCTGAGCGGGCCATATCGGGACAGGCAAAAGGCGCCGCGAGTGCGGCGCCTTTTTTTGTGGGGTTTTCGGTGGGATCGGGGGCCGATCACTCCATCGGTTTGAAGTTGAATTCGCCGCCGTCCTTGATGCCCGAGGGCCAACGCGAGGTGACCGTCTTGGTGCGGGTGTAGAACTTGAAGGCGTCGGGCCCGTGCTGGTTCAGATCGCCGAACACCGATTTCTTCCAGCCGCCAAAGGTGTGGTAGGCCAGCGGCACCGGGATCGGCACGTTGATGC
>JALQUE010000178.1 GCA_023260815.1 Roseovarius sp. | reverse complement strand
GACAAGATGGGCGTCGAAAAAGTCGAGCTGGACGAGCTGCTCAAGCGTGCCGATTTCATCACCCTGCATGTGCCGCTGACCGATCAGACCCGCAACATCCTGAGCCGCGAAAACCTTGAAAAGACCAAGAAGGGCGTGCGGATCATCAACTGCGCCCGCGGCGGGCTGGTGGATGAACAGGCGCTCGCCGATCTGCTGACCTCCGGCCATGTGGCCGGTGCGGGCTTTGACGTGTTCGCGGTGGAACCGGCCACGGAAAACCCGCTTTTCGGCCTGCCCAACGTGGTCTGCACCCCGCATCTGGGGGCCGCCACCACCGAGGCACAGGAAAACGTGGCGCTTCAGGTGGCCGAGCAGATGTCGGACTACCTTCTGACAGGCGCGGTCAGCAACGCGCTCAACATGCCCTCTGTCACCGCCGAAGAGGCCAAGGTCATGGGGCCGTGGATCAAGCTGTCGGATCATCTGGGCAATTTCATCGGCCAGATGACGGACGAGCCGATCAAGGCGATCAACATCCTCTATGACGGTGTTGTCTCGGACATGAACCTTCAGGCGCTGACCTGTTCGGCCATCGCCGGCATCATGAAATCGGTCAATCCCGAGGTGAACATGGTCTCGGCCCCCGTCGTCGCCAAAGAACGCGGCGTCAAGATCAGCACCACCAAGCAGGACAAGTCCGGCGCGTTCGAGGGTTACATCAAGCTGACGGTCGTGACCGACAAGCGTGAACGCTCCATCGGTGGCACGGTGTTCAGCGATGGCAAACCGCGCTTCATCCAGATCAAGGGCATCAATATCGACGCCGAGATCGGACGCCACATGCTCTACACCACCAACAACGACGAGCCGGGCATCATCGGCACGCTCGGTCAGACGATGGGTGAAAACGGCGTGAACATCGCCAACTTCACCCTTGGCCGCTCCAACGCCGGCGGCGAGGCGATCGCGCTGCTGTATGTCGATGCCCCGATCAACGCTGCGGTCATCAAGAAACTGGAAGCCACCGGCAAGTTCCAGCAGGTCCGCGCGCTGCAATTCGACGTGGCGTAACGTCAACGGCGCAACCCTCAAGCGGCCCAACCCGCAAACGGCCCGGTCACCCCTGCGTGTCCGGGCCGTTTTGCTTTACAGGGCCACTGCACCCGCGCCATGCTGCGGGCATGACCCGACCAATCCATGTCATCCCGGATATTCACGGCCAGCGCGCCATGCTCGAAGACGCCCTCGCCCGGATCGAGGCGGATGGCGGCACACAGGCGCGGGTGATCTTTCTGGGCGATCTGGTGGATCGCGGGCCCGACAGTCGCGGGGTGATCGACCTGATCCTGCACGGCTTGGCGCAGGGCCGTGACTGGATCGTCCTGTGCGGCAATCACGACACCTATGTGACCCGATTCCTCGATGACGGCGACGCATTTACCAGCAAGGGCCACCCCGACTTGCCGTGGGTCGCCCCCCGCCTTGGCGGCGATACGACACTGGCCAGTTACGGCATCGACACCCAAGATCGCGCGCTTGCCGATATCCTGCACGAGGCCCGCACCGCCATTCCGCAGGCACATCGTGATTTTCTGGGCCGGTTGCCGCTCTGCCATCGCGAACCCGGACTTCTGTTCGTCCATGCGGGCATCCGCCCCGGCGTGCCGCTGGCCGATCAGACCGCCGAAGACATGATGTGGATTCGCGAGCCGTTTCTGAGCGACCCGCGCGATCATGGCCCGCTTGTCGTGCATGGCCACACCGCGCTTGACGCGCCAAGCCACCACGGCAACCGCGTCAATCTGGATGGCGGCGCGGGCTGGGGCCGCCCGCTCTGCCCGGCGGTGTTCGAAGGGCGCTCGTGCTGGCTGCTGACGGATGCGGGCCGCGTGGCATTGCTGCCCTGATCCGACACCGCTACCGCGCGCCGCGTTAACCCGGTCGCGGCACCGATCCCGCACCGACGTTATACCGACGCGATACCGACGTGATGCCGAAGCGGTATTTTCCCGCTTTGTCAGTGCATTAACCCGATTCGCGGCCCCAACCCCTCCGCATCATGTGACGGCACGTTCACATTGCATTCCGTCCCCCTGCCCCGCTACCTTGCGGCAACGCATGTCACAAAGGGACCACGCCATGACCGATATCGTTATCCTCGACGGCGCGCGCACCGCCATCGGCACCTTCGGCGGCGCGCTTGCGGCCACACCCCCCGCTCAGCTTGGCGCCGCTGTCGCCACCGCCGCGATGCAGCGATCCGGCGTCTCTCCCGATCAGATCGGGCATGTCGTCTTCGGTCATGTCATCAACACAGAACCCAAGGACATGTATCTCAGCCGGGTCGCCGCAATGGCGGCCGGTATCCCCGACACGACACCAGCCATGAACGTCAACCGGCTTTGTGGGTCGGGCGCGCAAGCCATTGTTTCGGCTGTCCAATCCCTGATGCTCGGGGATGCCGATTTCGCTCTCGCGGGTGGCGCCGAAAGCATGAGCCGCTCACCCTTCATCATCCCCGATCAGCGGTGGGGCGCCAAGATGGGGGATGTGCGCACACTGGACATGATGCTGGGGGCGCTCAACTGTCCGTTCGGCACCGGCCATATGGGTATCACCGCCGAGAATGTCGCCGCCGAACATGGCATCGACCGCACCGCCCAGGACGCCTTCGCCCTGGAAAGCCAGCGCCGCGCCGCAGCCGCCATGGAGGCCGGGTATTTCAAGGATCAAATCGTCCCGATCGAGGTCAAGGTCCGCCGCGACACCGTGTCTTTCGACACAGATGAGCACCCCAAGCCCACGACTGCCGACGCCCTTGCCAACCTCCGTTCCGCCTTCCGGAAAGACGGCACCGTCACCGCCGGAAACGCCAGCGGCATCAACGATGGGGCCGCCGCGATGATCCTCGCCCGGGCCGACGCCGCCGAAGCGGCGGGACTGACGCCCAAGGCCCGCATCCTTGGCTATGCCCATGCCGGTGTGCGCCCCGAGGTGATGGGCATCGGCCCAGTGCCCGCCGTGGAAAAACTTCTGCAAAATATTGGGCTTAGCGCTGACGACTTCGACGTGATCGAATCGAACGAGGCCTTTGCCGCACAAGCCCTGGCCGTCAACAAGGCGCTTGGGCTGGACCCCGCCCGGGTCAATCCCAATGGCGGCGCGATCGCTCTTGGTCATCCGGTCGGGGCCACCGGCGCGATTATCACGATCAAGGCACTCTACGAGCTTCAAAGAACCGGCAGCAAACGCGCATTGGTAACCATGTGTATCGGGGGTGGACAGGGCATCGCGCTGGCCATCGAACGGCTCTGACTCGCTAACTTAAGAGGTTCTTCACTTTAATATCGGAGTTTGACGACATTCCTGGGACAGGGCTGTCGGAGGACAGGGCATGAGCCTTGCCAACAAACTCGCCGAAGAACGGCGCGCACGACTGGCCGCCGAACGGCTGCTGGAACAGAAACAGGCGGAATTGCAGGCCGCCAACCGCAAGCTGGGAAAGCATGCGGAACGACTGAGTGATCAGATCGTTGAAACACGGGCCGAGGTGGAAACCGTCCGCGATGAAAACCGTCGGGTCAAATCCGATCTGACGGTCGCCAACCAGAAGGTTGAAATCGCAGAACGCCGGCTTTGGCATTCGATCCAGACGATCCGCGACGGTTTCGCCTTTTTCGATGCCGACAGCCGAATGATCGCCGCCAATGATTCTTGGCTGGCGGTGTTCGACGGGCTGGAAGCTGTGAAACCGGGCATCAGCTATATCGAAATCCTGCAATTCCTGACCGAAGAAGGGATCGTCAACATCGGCGATGTGCCACCGGCCCAATGGCGCGAGCGGATGCTTGACCGTTGGCAAGGCAACACCCCCGAACCCGAGGTGATCCGCCTTTGGAACGGCGCCTATATCAAGCTGATCGACGAACGCGGTCATGGCGGCGACGTGGTCAGCCTTGCGCTCGACATCACCGAAACGATTCTCCGCGAAAAGGAACTGCGTGATGCCCGCCGCCGCGCCGAAGCCGCAAGCCATGCCAAGTCCTCGTTTCTCGCCAACATGAGCCATGAGATCCGCACGCCGATGAATGGTGTGGTTGGGATGGCTGAACTGTTGATCGACACAGATCTGTCCGAGGAACAGCGCCTATATGCCAACACGATCCGCAATTCGGGCGAGGCGCTTCTGGTCATCATCAATGACGTTCTGGACTATTCCAAGATCGAGGCCGAAAAACTGCAATTGCACAACGAACCCTTCGACCTTGAACGCGCGGTGCATGAGCTGGTCATGCTGCTGCAACCCAACGCGCGCGACAAGGGGCTGGAGCTTTTGGTGGATTACGACATGTTCCTGCCGACCCGGTTCAACGGCGATCCGGGGCGCATTCGACAGGTGCTGACGAACCTGATGGGCAACGCCATAAAGTTCACCGAAAAAGGGCATGTGCTGATCCGCGTGGTGGGCGCTCCTGGCGCCCATGTCCCAAGCCAGGAAAATGGCGTTGAAACCGCGCATCTGCGCATCACGGTCGAAGATACCGGGATCGGTATCGCGCCCGACAAACAGGCGCATATCTTCGGTGAATTCAATCAGATCGAGGATGCCAAGAACCGCAAATTCGAAGGTACGGGCTTGGGTCTGGCGATTTCGCGCAAGCTGATCGCGATGATGCAGGGCGAAATATGGGTCGATTCCGAAGAAGGTCGCGGCGCGACCTTCGGACTTGCGATGACCCTGCCTGTGCATGAACATCTCGATCCCGATATGCTGCGCCTGCCCGAATCCCTGCGATGCATCCTGATCGTTGATCCCCAGGATGTCAGCCGCGCCATCCTTGAGAAACAGCTGGTTGGATTGGGTCTGGATGTTCGCAGTTGCACCAGCGGCGCGCAGGCACTCGATATGGCTGGGAAGGCCGATCTGGTTCTGAGCGAACATCACATGCCCGGAATGGACGGGATGGAACTTGCCGAAGCCCTGCGCGAGGCCGGTCACGATATGCCGATCATCCTGCTAAGCCCGGCGGCGGGCGGCGCCCATATGGACCCGGCCCGGCCCTTGTTGGCGGCGGTCCTGCAAAAGCCCGCATCGCGCACCGATCTGCTTGGAGCGCTCCACATGGCCGCCCCCGCAGCGACGCCGCGCCCAATGCGCGTTCTGGCCGCCGAAGACAACCGGACCAACCGGCTGGTCTTTTCCGCCATGCTGAAGGATCTGACGATCGACCTGCAATTTGCCAAAGATGGTCGTGAGGCCGTTGAGCTCTATCGCGATGTCAGGCCCGACATCGTTTTCATGGACATTTCAATGCCCGGCATGGACGGGAAAGAGGCAACCGCCCATATCCGCGCATTTGAGCAGGAGACCGGACGCACTGTCCCGATCATCGCCATGACCGCACATGCCCTCGGCAGCGACGAGACCGAGATTCTGTCGGCCGGGCTGGATCATTACATGACCAAACCGCTACGAAAGGACGCCATCATCGACCATATTCTCAAGGCCTTACCCCACGGCGTCCTTGATCCGTGCGCCCCGAAGCCTGCGGCCCCCGCACCCGAAGGTCAGGCAGCCAGCGCCTAGTCGCCTTCGGCGCGCACGAACACGGGTTTGTCCGGCTCGGACATATCGGCGCTGTGGCGATAGCCACCTGTATCGAACTCGGTCAGGGCATCCGGGTCGGTCAACCGCCGCTGGATGATATACCGCGCCATCGCGCCGCGCGCTCTTTTGGCGTAGAAACTGACGATCTTGGGGCCACCCGGCTTGTCCTCCATGAACACCGGCGTCACCACCCGCAGATTGAGCGCGTTGGTATCGACCGCGCCGAAATATTCCTGGCTGGCACAATTGACCAGAACCTCCGCCCCAATCGCTTGGGCCTGGTCGTTGAGCGCGTGGGAAATCTTGGCGCCCCAATAGTCATAGAGCGTTTTACCCTTCGCAGTGCTCAGACGGCTGCCCATTTCCAGCCGGTAAGGCTCGATCGCATCCAGTGGCCGCAGCAGGCCGTAAAGGCCAGACAGAATGCGGAAATGATCCTGCGCCCAAGCCATTTCATCCGGCTCCAGAGACGCGGCCTCAAGCCCCTGATAGGTGTCGCCCGCAAAGGCAAGCGCCGCAGGTTTTTCCGCCATCGCGCCAAATTCGCTGAACCTGTCTCGGTTCAGCTTGGCCAGATTTTCGCTGATCTTCATCAGCTTTTGCAACGCATCCACCGACAATCCCTGCGCGACACCAGCCAGTTCATCCGCCTCAGCGCGAAACTGGGGGCGGGTCGGGTCGATCCCCTCCACCGGGTCCATGTTCATCTTTTTGGCGGGCGAAACGACAACCAGCATTTGAAAAGTCCCTTGTTATGAGTTGAACTGGATTTAGTCCGCTGTGTGCAAAACGTCCAGAAAGGCCGGGCCAAACCTTTCGGCGCGTCGCTCGCCAAGGATGCGGGTCAGCTCGCCCAGATCACGGGGCCGGCTCGAGGCGACCCGCGCCAGAAGCGACGCCGAACAACTGAGCGGCTTTTCGATGCCGCCCTCGCCGCGCGCCAGATCGGCCTGCACTTCGAGCAATTGATCGTAAAGCGATCCCGCAGCGCGCCCCGCCAGCTTGCGCCGTGTGGGGTGCAGGGCCGCCGCCTCACCATTTATGACCGACAAGAACGCATCCCCGTAACGGTCCAGTTTCTTGGCGCCAACACCGTTGATCCGGGCCATCTGGTCCAATGTCGCGGGTCTTGTCTCGGCCATCTCGATCAGGGTGCGGTCGGCGAAAACCACATAGGCCGGCACTTTCGCAGCTTCCGCCAACGCTCGCCGTTTGGCCTTGAGCGCCGACAGAAGCGGCGCGTCTTCGTCCGACACAAGCGCGCGCACGGCCGGGCGGTTGGATTTGGGAACCAGCGTATCTCGGCGCAGGGTGATCGGCTGTTCGTCGCGCAGGATGGGCCGGGCGGCTTCAGTCATGCGCAGCGCCCCGTGACGCTCTGGATCGGGGCGCACCAGATCATGCCCCATCATTTGCCGGAACACACCCTGCCAACCCCGCCTATCGATGTCTTGCCCCACACCGAATGTCGGCAACTGATCGTGACCGCGCTGACGGATCTTGTCGGTCGCATTGCCGGTCAGGATGTCGATCAGGTGACCTGCGCCAAACCGTTCATCGGTGCGCAAGATGGCCGACAGCGCCTTGCGGACAGCCTCGGTTCCGTCGAACGTCTCTGGTGGTGTGTCGCACAGATCGCAGTTGCCGCAGGCGGTTGCCTCTTCTCCGAAATAACGCAGCAGGTTGGCGCGGCGGCATTGCAACGCTTCGGCCAGCCCCAGAAGCGCGTTGAGCCGGCCATGATCCGCCATGCGCCGTTCGGGCGGGGCAAGCCCCTCATCGATCTGAGAGCGACGCAGGCGGATGTCGTCGGGACCGAACAGCGTCAGGGTTTCCGCAGGCGCCCCGTCACGCCCGGCGCGGCCGATTTCCTGATAATACGCTTCGATGGACTTGGGCAGATCAGCATGCGCGACCCACCTGATATCGGGTTTGTCCACGCCCATCCCGAAGGCCACCGTGGCGACCACGATCAACCCGTCCTCGGTATTGAAACGCGTCTCGACCTCGCGGCGCGCCTCTGGCTCCATGCCGCCATGATAGTGGCATGCGTTGTGCCCACTTTCACACAAGGCTTGCGACAGGCTTTCTGTGCGGGCGCGCGTGCCGCAATAGATGATCCCGGACTGCCCCTTGCGCGCCGCGGCGAAATCCATGATCTGCCGGCGCGGGCTGTCCTTGGGGCTGAAGGCGAGATGGATATTGGGCCGGTCAAAGCCACGCAGGAAGGTTTGCGGCGGTTGGCCGTCAAACAGCTTTTCCACGATCTCGGCCTGGGTTTCGGCATCGGCGGTGGCCGTGAAGGCGGCCAGCGGAACACCAAGCGCGCGGCGCAATTCACCGATCCGCAGATAGTCGGGCCTGAAATCATGGCCCCACTGGCTGACGCAATGGGCCTCATCCACGGCAATCAGACTGACACCGATGCGCCGCAGCATGGTCATGGACGATCCCGCCGCCAACCGTTCGGGCGCAATGTACAGCAGCTTGAGGCGCCCATTGTCCAGCGCGTCCCAGACAGCAGCGGTTTCCTCTTCGGTATTGCCCGAGGTCAGCGCCCCGGCCTCGACCCCGACTTCCCGCAGCGCGCGGACCTGATCGCGCATCAGCGCGATCAACGGCGAAATCACCACCGTCACGCCGTCGCGCATCAACGCCGGAAGCTGAAAACAAAGGGATTTCCCGCCACCCGTCGGCATGATGGCCAGCACATTTTCGCCTTGCGCCACGGCATCGACGATGTCCTCCTGTCCAGGGCGGAAGGCATCAAATCCAAAGATGTCGCGCAAAAGCGTGGCGGCGCCCGGCATGAAAGTCCTGTCTGTTTTTACTCTGCTCTTGGCAGGACTTTTTCACACTCGGATTCGTCGAACAAGAGGCTGGTCAGTAAAAGGCCGCCACGTTGTTCATCAGAATGATGCGGATCGCATAGACTGCGATCAAGGCCACCAGCGGCGCCAGGTCGATACCCGACATGGATGGCAGGACACGCCGGATCGGGCCATAGATCGGCTCTAGGATGCGGTTCAGCATGTACCAGACCTGCGCGACGAACTGCTGGTGCAGGTTGAGCACCTGAAAATTGATCAGCCAACTCATGATCACATGCGCAATGATGAAGAACCAAAGCACGTCGAGCAGCAGCATGAGAATCTGAAACAGGGATTGCATGGGTGTGTCCTTCAACCGCGAAACGCCCAAGACCTAAGCGCGCCGGGGACAAAGCGCAAGCCTGACGCCGGGTTCCGGTTGACGCCGTGGTGCCGGGGGCAGAAAACCCCGTCGCGAAAGGAGCCTACGATGTATCCAGCCCCACGCCTGATCTGGCAGATGTTCAAGCACCGCAACGATCCGCCGGTTGCCATCACCGGGGTGCATGTCTCAAGCCACATTTGCCTGCCCTGGGATATCGACCTGTGGATGGAATTGAACAACGGGCGCACCCTGACGCTGTTCGATCTGGGGCGCATTCCGTTGGCGCAGCGCATCGGGTTGATCGGCGTCATCAAGCAAAATGGCTGGGGGCTGGCGGTGGCCGGCGCATCCGTCAGATACCGACGCCGCATTCGCATGTTCGACAAGATCAGGATGCGGTCGCATGTGGTGTTCTGGGATGATCGGTTCATCTATATCGAACAGTCGATGTGGAAAACCGATGGCGACTGTGCCAACCACATCCTGCTGCGCACAGCGGTGACCGGCAAGGCCGGTATCGTGCCTCCAGCCCGCATATTGGACGCAATGGGCCAACAGATGCCCGCGCCACAAGCCCCCGATTGGGTCAGGGCCTGGATCGAGGCGGAGGGCCAAAGACCCTGGCCGCCTGCAAAGGAATAGCTTGATACCGCGCCCTTGAGCCTGTCATATCCCCTCAAACATGAGGCGCGTATGACCGGCATTTCAAAGCGTAAGCGTATCTGGGGTTGGTTCTTCTTCGACTGGGCAAGCCAGCCTTATCATACGCTTCTGATCACATTCATTTTCGGTCCCTTCTTTGCGGCCACCGCGGCCGAATATTTCATGGCGTCCGGCCTTGACGAACAGGCCGCAGATGCGCGTGCGCAAAGCCTGTGGTCGCTGTGCCTGACGATCACCGGACTGATCATCGGCTTCGGCGCGCCCTTCATGGGGGCTTTGGCCGATACGACGGGCCGCCGGTTGCCTTGGATCGTGGGATTTTCAGCTCTTTATGTGATCGGCGCGACCGGGTTATGGTGGACGCAACCGGACGGGTCGAACATGTGGCTGGCGTTGACCGCTTTCGGCATTGGCTTCATCGGGGCCGAGTATGCGCTGATCTTCATCAACTCGCAGCTGCCGTCGCTTGGCTCCAAGGACGAGATTGGAGCCTTGTCGGGATCGGGCTTTGCCATCGGATATGTCGGTGGCGTCCTGTCATTGGTCATCATGCTGCTGCTGTTCGTTGAACAGCCCTCGGGCAAGACATTGATCGGGCTTGATCCGGCCTTTGGCCTGGACGCCGCGCAAAAGGAAGGCACACGGTTTGTCGGGCCTTTCGTGGCGATATGGTTCGCGGTTTTCATGATCCCCTATTTTCTCTGGGTCAGGGATGTCGGACCGCCCGCACAAGGCAAGGGCGTCGGCGACGCAATCGCCCTGCTTGTCAAATCGGTGAAATCCCTGCGCCGACGCATCAGCCTGTCAGCCTATCTGGGATCGTCGATGATGTATCGCGATGCGTTGAATGGGCTTTACGGCTTCGGGGGAACATATGCCGCGCTGGTCCTCAACTGGCCTTTGGTCTTCATTGGCGTCTTCGGGATCATCGGAGCGATCGCCGCCGCCGTGTTCAGCTGGATCGGCGGCAAGGCAGACCGTGCCTTTGGACCAAAGCCGGTGATCATCGCTTCGGTGTGGGCGCTGATCATGGTCTGCGTCATTGTTGTGGGCATGGACCGCGATCAGCTGTTCGGGATCGCGCTGGCCGATGGGTCACGACTTCCCGACGTGATCTTTTTCGGCTGCGGTGTCCTGATCGGTGGGTTTGGTGGCACCTTGCAAGCGGCAAGCCGGTCTCTGATGGTGCGCCACACCGATCCCAAAGCCCCCACCGAAAGCTTCGGACTTTACGGGCTGTCAGGACGGGCCACGGCCTTTCTGGCGCCTGCCCTTATCGGATCCGTGACCGCCCTTAGCGAGAGTGCGCGCATCGGGGTGTCGCCTGTGATTGTTCTTTTCCTGATCGGGCTGGTGCTGCTACGGTGGGTGCAGCCGAAGGGAGACAGTGAGACATGGATCGCCTCTTCAAACTGATGGCCCTGAGCCTTGTTCTGGCCGGGTGCACAGCGACGCCGCGGGATATGGCCGAACCGCGACAGGTCGTTTCGACCCAGAACATCCCCGCCGCCATGATAGGCGTCCATGCCAAGCAATTGTTCGGAAGCGCGCCCAATGGGTCGCGTCAAGGGGCGCAACCATTTGGCGGATATGCCAAGGGCTGTCTGGCCGGTGGCGTGGAATTACCCGAAACCGGACCGACATGGCAGGCCATGAGACTAAGCCGGAACCGCAACTGGGGTCATCCGGAAACCATTGATTTCGTTCAAGACCTGTCCCGTTTCGCAGCAACGCAACCGGGGTGGACCGGACTTTATGTGGGGGACATCAGCCAGCCGCGGGGTGGGCCCATGTTGACGGGGCATCGGAGTCATCAGATCGGGATGGATGCGGATATCTGGATGCGGCCGGCGGATCGGTTGACGCTGAGCCGGGCGGAACGGGAGAGCATCTCGTCGATATCGATGCGGCGGGCGAACGGGGCCTATACGAATGGGGATTGGACGCGGGCGCATCATGAAATCCTCAAGGCGGCGGCGCAGGATCTAAGGACGGACCGGATCTTTGTTTTTCCGGGGGCCAAGGTGCAGATGTGCCAGGATGAAACCGGCGACAGAAGCTGGCTGCGCAAGGTCAGACCGTGGTGGGGGCATCATTACCATTTCCATGTGCGCCTGAAATGTTCTGCAAATTCAGCGTCTTGTGTCGCTCAGGAGGCCCCGCCGCCGGGGGATGGATGCGCGGATGCCCAGGAGTGGGTTGCCAATATCCTCAACCCGCCGCCGCCCGACCCGAACGCCCCCAAGCCGAAACCGCAACGGGAATTGACGATGGCGGACCTGCCGGGGCAATGCGTGGCGGTTTTGCAGGCAGACTGACCATATCCTGCGGAAAAATTCTTGTGCCCTACCGCATTTTGTTTTGACACACCGAAAATCTGTGGCAGGCTGGGGATAAGTTCAACAAAGCGAAAGGAGGTGGTCCAGTGTCTATAAAGGATTTGGAGCGAGGTGCCGGAACAGTTTGGGAGGGTGCGTCCTAGGGCAGTCCCTGGGGCGATGATCCCCCGAATTGGTGCGTCCTAACCGGACCACCTTCGCTAGCCTTTAGGGGGCCGTTCCGGGATCGGAGCGGCCCTTTGGATTTGGTACGATCCGTACCAAACCACCCCGCGTTCAGGACGAAATTCGGACCCGAGGGGCGGATTTGTGTCCATCCCGTACACAACTGCCTGCGAAAGACCGCATGAAGATCACCGACACGATCACCATCGAGGACTGGGAATTGACCGAACAGTTCATCCGCGCCAGCGGCCCGGGGGGACAGAATGTCAACAAAGTCTCGACGGCGGTGGAGTTGCGTTTCGAGGCCGAGCGCTCGCCGCATTTACCGGATGTTGTCAAACGGCGGCTACAACGGCTCGCAGGACGGCGCTGGACCAAGGAAGGCGCGGTTATCATCCAGGTGGAGGAGACGCGATCCCAGGCCCGCAACCGTGAGATCGCCCGCGAACGACTGGCCGAGCTGATCCGCAAGGCGCTGGTGGCGCCCAAGCGCCGGGTGGCCACACGGCCCACACTTGGGTCGAAGAAACGGCGGCTGAAGGCCAAGAAGGTGCGCGGCGAGGTGAAGGCGATGCGCGGCAAGGTCGAAGGGGAGGATTGAGCCGGGTACCAAGGATTGGTATATTTGCGCATGAAGGAGACAGGCGATGGCGCGCAACACCTCGGTCGTTTTG
>JALQUE010000134.1 GCA_023260815.1 Roseovarius sp. | reverse complement strand
CAGCCGCGTGCAGTGATCCACGTTGTTGTGGCCAAAGCCCTGCCGGATGAACTTCTGGAACAGATAGGCCTCTTCGTTGGTGCATTTGGCGCTGCCGAATCCCGCGACCGCGGCACCGCCGTGATCGTCCTTCAGCCGCTGCATGCCGCCTGCCGCGATATCCAGAGCTTCGTCCCACTCGGCCTCGCGGAAAAACTCGCGCCAATTGCCCGGATCGACGTTCAGCCCCTTGGGCGGCGCATCCGCACGTCGGATCAGCGGCTTGGTCAGGCGGTGATCGTGGTGGATATAGTCGAACCCGAACCGCCCCTTGACACACAGCCGCCCCTCGTTGGCGGGGCCATTGACGCCCTCGACATATTTGACCTTGTTGTCCTTGACCTTCAGGCTGACCTGACACCCGACGCCACAGAACGGGCAGATGCTTGCGACCTCGTGGTCGTAATCGGCGCTGTCGCCGGTCTGCGCGTCATCCAGCACCGTGGCCGGCATCAGCGCGCCGGTGGGGCAGGCCTGCACACATTCCCCGCAGGCCACACAGGTGCTTTCGCCCATCGGATCGTCGAAATCGAACACCGGATAGGCGTCATGCCCGCGCCCGGCCATGCCGATCACGTCATTGACCTGCACATCCCGGCAGGCGCGCACACACAGGTTGCACTGGATGCAGGCATCGAGGTTGACGCGCATCGCCACATGGCTGTCATCCAGCAGCGGAATGCGCTCTTTTTCCAGCTTGGGAAAGCGGCTGGTCTCGACCCCGTTGAGCCGCGCCATGTCCCACAGATGCGAGGACTTGTCGTGCGAGGTATCCTGCGCAGGCTGATCGGCCAGCAGCAACTCCATCACCATCTTGCGCGATGTTTCGGCTCGCGCGGTGTCGGTCTTGACGACCATGCCCTCGGCCACTTCGCGGATGCACGAGGCGACCAGCGTGCGTTCCCCCTCGACCTCGACCATGCAGGCGCGGCAATTGCCGTCGGGTTTATACCCCGGTGCCGGCTTGTGGCACAGATGCGGGATCTTCAGGCCACGGCCATGGGCCACGTCCCAGATGGTCTGGCCCTTTTCGGCTTCAACCTCACGGCCGTTCAGCGTGAACTTGATGGTATCGGACATGGCGCGCCTCCTTGGTTGGGGATGGTAAACCATGCGCCGCGCGAACAGAGTCTCACAATCCCGACACCTCGCCGCAATTTTGCGGCCTTGGCGATGCTGGGGTTTCCGATAGGCAACAGGATGTCGCGTGAAATAAATCCGCGCGCCCACCTTCCACCCTGCCGCCTGCGGCGCTAACGTGCCGCCGATACGCCAACAGCAGGACGACAACACAGTGTCCGAGATCATCCTCGTGCGGCACGGTCAGGCCAACAGCCACGCCACCGACGAAGCCGGCTATGACCGACTTTCCGATCTGGGCCGCGAACAGGCGGGCTGGCTGGGGGCGCATCTGCGCGCGACCAACCCGCATTTCGACCGCGTGCTGACCGGCACGCTGATCCGGCAGGCCGACACCGCGCGCGCCATGGGCTATGACATCACCACACAGGATCCGCGGCTGAACGAACTCAGCTATTTCTCTCTGGCCCATGCGCTCGAGGCGCAGCACGGCATCCCCGCCCCGCGCGACGCCACCGAATTCGCGACGCACCTGCCGCAGGTGATCGACCATTGGACGCGCGACAGGCTGGACGACATTCCCGAACGGTTCACCGATTTCGCCGACCGCATCACCGCCGCCATAGACGAGATTTGCCACACGCCGGGCCGCACCCTCGTGGTGACCTCGGGCGGGGTGATCGGCATGGCCCTGCGCCATGCGCTCGGGCTGGAAAACGGCGGCATGGCCAAGATCATGCTGCAGATCATGAACAGCTCGCTGCATCGGCTTGAATTCGTGCATGACATGCTGATGGTCGGCGCGTTCAACGCAACCCCGCATCTTGACCTGCCTGACCGGGCACACGCCCGGACCTTCGTCTGAACAGGAGACCAGACACCATGAAATTCTATTACGCCCCCGGCACCGTTTCCGTCGCGTCCGCCTATCTGCTGGAAGAGACCGGCGTGGCCTATGACCCGCATCGCATCGATTTCAAGAACTCCGAACAAACCAGCCCCGAATATCTGGCGATCAACCCCAAGGCCCGCGTGCCCGCTCTGGTGACCGATGAAGGCATCCTGACCGAAACCGGCGCGATCCTGGAATATCTGGCCGGCCTCGTGCCCGACCGCGCCCTTGTGCCCGCCGATGCATGGCAGGCGGCCCAGATGCGCAGCGTGATGTATTACCTTGCCAGCACCGCGCATGTGAACCACGCCCACAAGCATCGCGGCCACCGTTGGGCAACACAGCAATCCTCGTTCGACGACATGACCGCCAAGGTGCCTGAAACGATGGCAGCCGCCTGCCGTTTCATGGAAGACACCTGGCCGCTCTCGCCGTTCGTTCTGGGCGACGCCATGAGCGTGGCCGATCCCTATCTCTTCTCGGTCTGCACATGGCTGGACGGCGATGGGGTGACTATCGCCGACTATCCCAAACTTGCCGCGCATTTCGCGATGATGAGCGCGCGCCCCGCCGCCGCCGTCCTGCGCGACAAGGGCATCACCCGCTGAGACAGGGAAGCGCAATGACCCATCTGTGGCTCCGCGCCGAGCAGCGCGCCAACGAAGACCGCACCGGCCTCACGCCCGAGGGGGCCGCGACCCTGATCGCCCATGGCCTCTCCGTCACGGTCGAAGACAGCCGGACACGTATCATTCCGATCGACGAATACCGCGCGGCGGGCTGTGCGATCGCCCCGGAAAACACGTGGCCCGACGCGCCCACCGATGCGATCATCTTCGGCCTCAAGGAACTGCCCGATGACGGCACGCCGCTGCCGCATCGCCACATCATGTTCGGCCATGCCTTCAAGGGCCAACATGCGGGCCGCCGCCTTCTCGAACGGTTCAAGGCCGGGGGCGGCACGCTTTATGATCTGGAATACCTCGTCGATCCCGATGGCCGCCGGGTTGCGGCGTTCGGCTATTGGGCGGGCTATGCCGGGGCCGCCGTCAGCCTGATGGCCTGGGCCGCGCAACGACAGGGCGGCCTTTGCCCGCCTGTGTCGGCCTTTGCCGAAAAGGATGCGCTGCTGGCCGATCTTGGGGCGCGGCTTGACGCCACCGGCGCCGCACGGCCCTCGGCCATCGTGATCGGCGCCCTTGGCCGGGTGGGCAGCGGTGCCGCCGATCTGTGCAGCGCGATGGGCGTGACCCCCACAAGATGGGACATGGCCGAAACCGCGCATGGCGGGCCATTCCCCGCCATCCTGACCCATGACATCTTTCTCAACTGCATCTTCGCGCACCCCGGCACACCCGTCTTCGTGCCGCGCAGCGCCCTGACCCAAGACCGCCGCCTGACCGTGATCGGTGACGTCGCCTGCGATCCCGACAGCGATTACAACCCTGTCCCGGTCTATTCCGCCGCCACCACATGGGACGCACCCGTCACCCGCGTGCAGGACGCCCCGCCCCTGGATGTCATGGCGATCGACAATCTGCCGTCGCTTCTGCCACTGGAATCCTCGCTGGATTACGCGGCCCAGCTCCTGCCCTCCCTGCTGACGCTCGACGCGCTGGACACGGGCGTCTGGGGCCGGGCCAAAGCCACATTCGACCAACACATGAAGGAGGTCTGACCATGACAATCCACTGGTGCGGCACCGGCCTTTCGGCCATCCCAGGCCTGCGCCGCCTGATCGAGGCCGGCCATGACGTGACCGTCTGGAACCGCACGACCGACAAAGCCCGCGACGCTGTCGGCGACCTGACCGACGACATCCATGCCTTTGACATCGACCGGCTTGCCGGGATGCTGCGCAAGGGCGATCTGGTGGTCTCGATGCTGCCGGGGGACTGGCATGTGCCGCTGGCCGAACTCTGCATCGCACATCAGGCGCATTTCGTCAGCTCGTCCTATATCGCCCCCGAGATGCGCGCGCTGGACGATGCCGCCCGCGCCGCCGGTGTGGCCTGCGTCAACGAAATCGGCCTGGACCCCGGCATCGATCACCTGATGGCGCATCACCTTGTGGCCGAGTATACCGCCTCTTCGGCGGTCGACGCGGGCAACGACCTCAGCTTCATCTCCTATTGCGGCGGCATCCCCAAGCATCCCAACCCCTTCCGCTACAAGTTCAGCTGGTCACCGCTTGGCGTGCTCAAGGCGCTGCGCTCGCCCTCGCGATCGATCCGCAACTACGCCGAACTGAACGTGGCGCGGCCGTGGGACGCCCTCAGCAGTTACACCGCGCCCTTGCCGCAGCCCGAAACCTTCGAGGTTTATCCCAACCGCGATTCCCTGCCCTTCATCGCCGATTACCGCTTCGATCCCGAGTGGCGGATCAAGGATTTCGTGCGCGGCACCCTGCGCCTCAATGGCTGGTCCGAGGCATGGGCCGATATCTTCACCGAGATCGAAACCCTCAAGGGCGAGGCCGGCGACGCCCGCCTCAAGGAAATGTCGGATCAATTCTGGGCCGAAAACGCCTATGACGAGGGCGAGCCTGACCGCGTGGTGCTTTGCGTCTCGCTCAAGGCCGAACGCGATGGCAAACCTGTCTGGCACAAGACCTATGTGATGGACGCCTGGGGCGATGCGCGCGGCACCGCCATGGCGCGTCTGGTGTCGATCCCGGTCTCGCTCGCCGTCGAGGCGGTTCTCAACCGCGAAATCCCCGCAGGCGTCAGCCCCGCACCGCATGACCCAAAACTCGTCTCGCGCTTCCTGGACGAGGTCGACAGCTTGGCACAGCACTTGCAAGTGGTAGATCACATGGCTTGATACCCTCCCTCCATCCCCTGGCCATGACCCGGCACACCGGCCATGATCAGGGGAATCGGCCATTTGTTTCGTGTGTACCCATGCAGGCCCGGCGCGCCCCAAGGCGATCAAACGCCGGGCCTGTTTTTTTGCCGCTCAGCCGGCCCAATCCCGGCCAGCAGCGCGCGCCTGTTCGCGGGCACTGGGATGGGCCGAAGGCCGGAACGGCACGTCGACCACCTCGGCGGCGACCGGCTGGCCCGACACCTCGGCCAGTGTTTCCGGCAGTTGCACGCGCAATTCGGTGCCGATCCCGGTCATCTCGGGCGGCACATGGGCCAGCCCGATATTGCACCCCAACTCGGGCGACCACCACGGCGACGTGACATAACCCACACGCGCGCCCTCGGGCGTGGTGACCAGCCAGAAATCCGGTGCATAATCGGTGATCGGCGCACCACCCATGCGCAACCCCGCCAGCTTCAGCTTGAAGGGATAACGCCCGGCGTCGATCTCGGCGCGCTGCGCCTCAAGGGCCGCGCGCCCGATGTAATCGGCGTCCTTACGGCGCGGCACCTGATAATCCAGATTGACCTGAAAGGGCGATGTCTCGGCATCCATGTCCTGCCCCCAGGACAGGATGCCCGCCGCGATCCGGCGATGATGCGCCGGCGCAATGACGCGCAATCCAAAACGCGCGCCCTTTCCCAGAACCGCATACCACAACGCCTCGGCATGCAGCGACGCATCACGCAGGTAGATCTCATATCCCTTCTCGCCGGAAAATCCCGTCTGGCTGATGACCACCGGACACCCCGAGATCTCGGCCTCCATCAATTCGTAATACTCCAGCTCGCGGACATCCTCGCCGAACAGATCCTCCATCAGGTCTTCGGATAATGGCCCTTGTATCTGCACCGTGGCGACGTCCAGCTCGGCAATCTCCACATCATGGCCAAGCCCGACATTCACCCCCTCCAGCCACAATTGCAGATCGCTGTCCGAGATCGAGAACCAGAACTCGTCCCGATCCAGCCGCAACAGCACCGGATCGTTCAGGATGCCGCCCTTTTCATTGCACAGGATGGTGTATTTCCCCCGCATCGGTGCGATCTTTGTGGCGTCGCGGGTGATGACACGATTCACGAACGCCTCCGCATCCGGCCCCCGCACCCTGATCTGACGCTCGACCGCGACATTCCACATGGTCACGCGATTGACCAGCGCATCATACTCGGCCATCGCGCCACCGTGCTCGGGCTTCACATAGCCGCGCGGGTGATACATCCGGTTATAGACCGTCGCGCGCCAGCAGCCCGCCTCGATCGACAGATGCCAGAAGGGCGATTTTCTGACGCGTGTGGAAATCAGCATCTCCACCGGGGTCGATCCCGATTGCCGCAGATTGCGCGGCACCCTCCTGTCGGACTGATCGACGCTCGGAACGTTGGGGTGAAACCTGTCATGTGCCGTCATCGCGGACCTCCCTTGACCGGGGTGGGTTCCGCATCAGCCTGCCAGACCGTCAGGCTGAGTCGAAATGACAAACGACAATATCCGCAATCACGGTCTGGTGAGGGGCGCGCGCCTGCGCCGCAACGCGCGACCGGTTAAAGCGCCCTTGCCCGGTGCCGCACACCGACGCGATACCGACGTCATACCGACGCGATACCGAACAGGATTTTTGTTTTATATCTGCGTGTTAACCTGAGTCTCGGCGCTCACCCGCCGCGCATCAGATCGTCCTCGTCATCAACCAACGAAATCCCCAGCTCGTCCATCCCGTTCTCCAGGTGGTCCGACAGATGCGGTGTCCCCAGCAGGTAATCCGCCGTGGGCGTTGTCGCCTCGGACATGGCCGTGCGCTTGGCTTCTTCCAATTCATCCGCGCCAAAGCTTTCGCGCCCGATCCACATCAGGGCCACAAGACTGGCTTGTTCCTCTTCGGTCAGCCGGTCGATGAAAGCCCGCAATTCAGGTTCCGCACGCCCTAATTCTCGTGCCATAAGAACGACTTGCGCGACCTTGTATGTGCTTATGTCCAGCATTTTGCCTCTCCTGTTCGCAGTTCATGCAACAGGATGGACCGGCGGCGCGTCCGGCGTCTTTGATCCTACGCAAACAGCCGATAATAGAGCCAGTTCGGCAAAAACCGCGACATCCGAAAAACAAGGCTGAACAGACCGGGGAAGCTTCGGTCAAAGGCCGCCTGATCGCACATCAGCTCGAACATCTCCTGCGCCGCCTGCTCGGGTGTCATCAGGAACGGCATGTGAAACTGGTTCTTGTCCGTCAACCGCGTCTTGATGAACCCCGGATTGGCAAGCTGGACCCTAACCCCCGTCCGCCACAGATCAGCCCGCAGCGATTCGGTCAGCGACATCACCCCCGCCTTCGACGCCCCATACCCCACCGCACCGGGCAGCCCCCGGAAGCCCGCAAGCGACCCGGTCATCACGATATGGCCCGCATCGCGCGCCACCATTTGCGGCACGACATGGCCCAGAACCCGCACAGCCCCCGTGAAGTTGACATTGGCCATCGCAGTCACCTGCTCGGGGTTCCACTCGGTCGCGGGCATGGGCCAATAGACACCGGCGATAAACACCATGCCGTCTATTTCACCAACCTCTTCAGCAGCTTGCGCGACGCTCGCATCGTCGCCCACATCGACGGCAACCGCCCTTGCGCGTCCCGGTAGCTCGGCCACCACCTCGTCCAGACGGGCTTTGTTACGACCCGACACAATCACCTCGGCCCCCGCCGCGTTCAACTTGTGGGCCAGCGCCAGACCCAGACCTTCGCTGGCGCCGACCAGCCAGTATCGCTTGCCAATCCACTCCATCACGCGGGGGTCACCTTGCGCATGGTGGCCACCAATTCAGCCACCTTGATGCCAAACTTGCGGAACTGGCTGCGGTTCACAACCACGCCATTGGGGGCCAGATACATCCAGTCCGTCACACCCAGAACATGCCCCCCTGCCTCTTTCGGCATCCGGATACGGTAGTCCAGCCGCACGGCCGGTCCGGCCTGTTGCCCGCTGCCGACACCGACCAGATCATCGGCCTCGGCCCGAATGGTGCCGTCATTGCTCAGGGTCAGCCGCCATTCTCGATCCTGCGTATTGCCGCTGTCATAGAGGAAATGCTCTTTCATCACCCCGTGATTGCCATCCCAATGCGCCTCGAAATCAGCCGTGAACCGCGAGGCCACACGCCCCAGAGGGCCATAGATCACGCCTTCGCATTTGATCGGGCCATTCAGATAGTGGCGCAGATCGAAATGCGGCTCCTGCCCGGCGTAATCCTCGGGCGTCTGCGCGGTAAATCCGGCGAACCGTTCTTTGAGAACGGCCAGCACCAGAATGAGGGCCGCACCCAAGGCGACGTACATGAACGCACTCATTGGCTCAGGCTCCTTTTTCCAAGATTTTCATATCAAGTGTCGTCTCGTCGATTGTCGTCGTCGCCAGCAGCCCGATCGCCACCAGCTTGAGCACGCAAGGCAGCGCCCCATACAGCAGGCTCAGCAACATCAGGGCGTCGTCGGCATTGTCCTGCCCCGCCTGAAAGCCGCCGGACTCCAGCAGCGGCAACAAGGCCACAGCCGCCAGGGCCAGAGTGAATTTTGAAACGAAAGACCACAGGCCAAACGCCTCGGTGGCGCCGGGCGACACCTTTTCCATCCGTGCGGCAAACAACGCCGGCAGCAGGGTCATATCCGCGCCAAGCGCCGCACCCGACGCCACGCAGATCACCGCAAAAGCCCAAAGATCACCGCTGCCAAGCGTCACCGCCGCGGCGAAAGCGACGATCGACAGGACCATCCCCACAAGCAGCACGCGCTTGGGGCCGATCCCTTCGGCCATCCGCCCCCAGACAGGCGCGGCAAGCGCCGCCGACAGGAAGAACATCAGCAGGAAAGGCCCTTCCCATCCCGGCGCATCCAAGCGGCTTTCCACAAAGAACAGAAACAGTGTCGAACTCACCGCGACGGGGGCGGCATTGACCAGCGCCACGGCCAGCAGTTTGCGGGCGACTGGATCGCGCAGCACACCACCAAACCCGGTACTTTCGACTTGCGCCGCCTGCCATTGGCCAGACATTGCCAGCACGGCGGCCACTGCCAGCCCGACAAACGCCACTGCAAAACCCGCATATCCACCAAAAGCAATCGGTGCGACAGCCGCCGCGCAAATGCCAAGCAACGCCCCGGTCTCGCGCCAGCGCGCCAGCCTGAGATGTCCCTGATCGGGTAGGTATCCTGCCGCCGAAACGCCTTGGGCATAGAAACAGATCGTCAGATAGCTGAACGCGGAAAACACGATTGTCAGCATCACGGCAAACCATGCGAGCGGCAGGAACAGCGGCTCGACCGCGAAGAGGCCCAGCATCGCCCCCGCCATCAAAAGAACCGCGATGGCCACCGACAGCCCGCGTTGCGCGCGGATGCGGTCTGCCAGCCGACCCAGCAAAGGGTCTTGGACCACATCCAGCAGGCGCAACACGAACAGGACCGTGCCAAGCGCCGCCAACGACACCCCGTATTCATCCACGTAAAACTTGGGCGCATGTATATAGAGCGGCAACCCGGCTGACGCCAAAAGGGCCGCAAACAGTGCGTATGATGGCAGGCGTGGGGCCATCAGCGGCTGATCTCCTGCGCGGGCGGCTCGGGCCGGCTGCGAAACTTGGCGCCCTTCCACCACAGCTTGAGAGCCTGCCAATGGATCAGCGTCAGCACCCGCCGCGACCCGAAAGGCCGGCGCAGGCACGCGCGCAGCAGCCCAACAGTCGTCAGCGGCTTTCGCGGCCCCACCAGCGTCGCGATCACGCCCCCGTTTCCACCTGTGAAATCAATCCAGATGCCGATCCTGTCAGGCCGCAGATCAAACCGGAATTCATAGCTGCCCTCGACACGCTGGAACGGCGAGACGTAGAAAATCTTCTGCGCGCTCATCTTGTCCTGCGCGGTGATCGGCGCAAGATCATCGCGGTGGCACAGATAGGAATGACGGTCGCCATAGGTGTTGTTGACCTCGGCGATGATGACGCGAACGGCATCGTCGTCATCCCGGCAAATCCAGAACGATACCGGGTTGAACACATGGCCAAGGATGCGCGGTTGCGCCAACAACTCGATCTTGTGGGGCGCGGGCAGGTCATGGGCCGCCAGAACCTCGCGCACCCACGCGGCGCCGTGCCCATCGCCCGGAGCGCCGCCATGATCCCTGTCCCGCACCGAGGCCAGCCCCGCACGATTGCGCCCGAACAGGCGCGGGCCAGTCAAGGGCGCTTCGGCATCCAGCAGCACATAGTCAATGCCATAGCGAAAGGCGTTTTCCACAGCCCCTTTGCGCCCATGCCATGTGTGGCCCGCGATATGATCTATGGCGGTCATTCCGCCGCGACAGCCGGAACTGTGCCACGCGAGGCGATCGCCTCGGCCACGTCGATCGCGCTGGACAAACCATCCTCGTGAAAGCCATTGCGCATCCAGGCCCCACAGAACCACGTCCCATTCTGGCCATTCATCGCGCGCACAATTTCCTGCGCCTCGAGCGCGGCAAGGTCATAAACAGGATGATGCAGCGTCACTTGATCATAGATCAACTCGTCGCGGATCGGTCGGGTGGAATTCAGGGTCACGAAATGCGGATCGTCCTGCGGGATAGGCTGCAACCGGTTCATCCAGTAGGTCATGTCGATCTGACCATCACGCTTGGCCGGTGTCTCGGAATAGTTCCACGACGACCAGACAGACCGTTTGCGCGGCATCACCTCGGGGTCGGCATGCAGAACGATCTCGTTGGGCTGATATCCGATGGCGCCAAGCGCCTTTGCCTCAGCCTCGGTCGCATCGCTCAGCAGACGCAGGGACACGTCGGAATGGGTCGCCATGATGACATCGTCATACGCCTCCCATTCAGTTCCATGCGCCTTCACCTCGACGCCCACGGGCGTCCGCCGCACGGCATCCACAGGACAGCCAAGACGAATATCGACACCCAGCTTTTCAAGCGCAGCCCCCATCCGCGTCACATAGGAAATCGAGCCGCCCTGCACCGTGTACCACTGGTGCTGGCCCGCATAGTTCATCAGCGCGTGATTTTCAAAAAAGCGGATCAACGCATGGGCCGGAAATTCTAGAATGCGCTCCTTCGGTGTGGACCATATCGCACCCGAGAGCGGCATCAGGTAATAGTCCCGAAACCAGGCGCCCGTTCCCAGTTCATCCAGGAAATCGGCAATCGTCAGATCCCGATGCGATTGCGCCTTTGACGGCGCCTGCGCGTTGAACCGCATGATATCCCGCAGCATCCCCAGAAACCGTGGGTTCATCAGGTTGCGCCGCTGTGCAAAGACCGCATCGAAACTGGCAAGCCCGTATTCCAGCCCGCCACCGCGAACCGACGCACCAAAGCTCATGTTGCTTTTGACGACCGGCACATCCAATTCGGCGAAGACGCGCGCCAGGTTGGGATAGTTTGCGTAGTTGAACACGATGAACCCGGTATCCACCGGCTGGTCCCCATGCTTGCCCGCCATGATCGTGCGCGCATGTCCACCCAGACGAGGCTCCACCTCGAACAGAGTGACATCATGCGATCCGCCCAATTCATACGCTGCCCCCATTCCGGAAATCCCGGCGCCGATAACGGCAATCTTCTTGCGCACCAGCGCTCCTGCTTCGAATGGCATAAGAGTAGTCAGTCCTTTTTCGGTTGTTAGTGGGCATTACGCTGCGCATGCCTGCTTGGATGAGTAACTGTTTGCATTATTTTTTTCCAAACTTGTGATCCATCCGGGCTGCCATGCCGTATCGACTGTATGCTGAATGACACAGAGATCGCAGCGCCGCATGTTCACTCGCCCCCCTTCCGGGGCCGTGTTAAACGGTGTCTGACGAAACCTCGAAGTCTGGAATCAGCTGACGTGACAAACCTACGGGAAAGGGAAAATGACGATTGGGTCGCCTGCATCTCGCGTATTCGCGACGCTCAGGATCAGGCCGCTTTCGCCGAGTTGTTCAACCATTTCGCACCCCGTGTGAAATCGTTCCTCATGCGCTCCGGCGCTGACGCCACCATGGCCGAGGAATGCACACAGGAGGTGATGGCGACACTCTGGCAGAAGGCCCATCTGTTCGACCCCACCCGTGCAAGCGCGGCAACCTGGATTTTCACGATTGCGCGAAACCGCAAGATCGACGCGATCCGCAAGCACAAGCGGCCCGAGCCCGAGGATCTTCCCTGGGGCCCCGAGGCTGAACCGGATCAGGCAGATGCGCTGGTCCTGCAACAGGAAAGTGAACAGTTGGGACAAGCCCTCGCGGCGCTTCCCGACAAGCAAAGAACGCTGATCGAAAAGGCCTATTTCGGTGACCTCAGCCATAGCGAGATCGCTGAACAGACTGGCCTGCCACTCGGCACGATCAAATCGAGGATAAGACTGGCGCTCGACCGGCTGCGCCACGCAATGAAGTGAACTGACATGACCGACCAGATCAAACACCACCTCACCGACGCGCTGCTGATGGCGTATTCCGCAGGCAACCTTCCCGAGGCGTTCAGCCTCACGGTGGCGGCGCATATCTCCATGTGCGACGACTGCCGAGCCCGTCTGGGCGCCTTCGATACGGTGGGCGGCGCCCTGATGGAAGGCTGTGAGGCCACGCAGCTGTCCGCTGGCAGCCTCGAAGCCACGCTGCAACGCATCAAATCGGGCGACGCCGGGATCGAACCCGCGCGGCGCGCGCGGTCTGGCGGCATTCTTCCCGGTCCGGTGCAGGATTATGTGGGTGGCGATCTTGACGCGGTCAAATGGAAACCCGTGGGCATGGGCGTCAAACAGGCCATTCTTCCGACGTCACGCGATGCGACGGTCCGCCTTCTCTATATTCCCGCAGGCGCCGCCGTGCCGGATCACGGTCACCAGGGCACCGAGCTTACTCTGGTGCTCAAGGGCGCATTCCGCGACGAGATGGATCATTTCGGCCCCGGCGACATCGAAATCGCCAACGAGGATCTGGATCATACCCCCGTCGCCGATATCGGCGAGGATTGCATCTGTCTCGCCGCCACCGACGCGCCGTTGAAATTCCGTGGCCTGATCCCCCGGATCGCGCAACCTTTCCTGCGTATCTGACCCGATCTCAGTCTCGCCCGTGGCTGCGATCATACCCATTCACGGGCGGTGACTGCCACTCATCCAGCGCGCCGGCCTCGGGCGCAAACACCTCGACCAGAAGCGGATGACACGCCGCCGTGTCGCTGGAATGCTCGGCCGAACAATCCCCACCCGGGCAGGCGCTCAGCGCGCCGATAAGGTCAATCTCGGCGAAAAACTCCAAATGATCGCCGGGACGCACCGGGCTGGCCTTCATGAAATACTGTCCGGTGTCGCGGGTGAATCCCGTACACATGAAGACGTTCAGCACATCATGGACATGCGCCTCGGCCTGGTGCAGCGACAGCCCCGTCGCGTCTGCCAAGGCGCGGGTCAGGTTGGAATGACAACAATGATGATACTGCGTGCCGTTCAGCAGATGACCTGTATAGGGATCGCAGCGCGTGCCGATCACATCATGCACCGATCCGCCATAAGCGTCGATCCCGTACCACTCCAGCGTATCCGCCACGATCGTCGCCATTGGCCGCAGATACGGAAAACCGGACCACATCCGCTCTCCGACCGTCAGATGCGTGCCGTGCAGCGCGCGCGACTTGCCCGAATAGAACCGTTCCGACAGGTCCGCTGCATTCCACAGGTTCAGATCGCCAACCTGCGGCCCCTCGACAGAGGATATCCGAAAGAACTGCCCGGCCTTCACCCGGAAACACGCCGCATCGCGGGGCGGCACCAGAACCTCATCCACCTTTGCGGCCTTGGCGCGCGCCTGCGCGTATAGTGCCAGATCAGGAACAGGAAGCGTCTCGTTGGGATAGCAGATCACCGGTTTGACAGCACGGCGGGCGGCGGCATCGGCAGGTTCGGTCATCTCATATCCCTTGGTCATCTTGCGGTCATCTTGCGGTCAGCTTGCCGTCATCTTGTCTGGTCGGCCAGACAATCCAGAGGCGGTTTTCCCGTCGTTGTAAAGGTCTCGGCGCCACACGCCATGCAGCGATATTTTTTCATTCCGTCCCGATCCGCGCGCCGGTCCTCGCGCCAACGGCACCTCCGGGTGCGCCGGTTCGAAAATATCACGATCAACAGAAAAGCCAGGATCAGGCCGACGACGATGACCAAACGGCACCTCATGAGAAAATTGCGATCCGCTTATAGCCCCTGTGCGATGTCGCGAACAGAACAGATTAGCCCCAGACCCCATGGTCATCTGCACCATGAGCATCAGTCTGGATATTCCCCGTCCGCGCCTTGGCCCGGTCGATATCGCCCTCGGCATCACCGTGGCCTTGCTGTGGGGCATGGGGATTGTCTTTGCCAAGGCCGCCATCGCGCATTTCCCGCCGATCCTTCTGATGGCGCTGCGGTTCACTGTCACGGCCTTTGCCCTTGTATGGTTCGTGCGCCCCCCTGTGGCCCATTTGCGCGCACTTTTCGTGATCGCGCTGATTTCTGCCGCATTGCAATACAGCCTGACATATACCGGCCTCAAAGGTCTGGATGCCGGGGCCGCCGCCTTGATCGTGCAATTGGAAGTGCCGTTTCTCACGCTGATCGGCGTGCTTGCCCTCAAGGAAAAACCGGGCTGGCGGAAATGGGCCGGCATCGCGCTGGCGTTTTTCGGCGTCTACCAGATCACAGGAGAGCCGCGCATCGCCGATGCCTCGGCCTCGGTGCTGCTGGTGATCGGCGGCGCCGCGACATGGGCCATCGGTCAGGCGATGATCCGAAACCTCAAGGATATCGACGGGCTGACTGTCACCGCATGGGTCGCCGTGATGGCCGCACCGCAGCTCTTCGTCATGTCGATGATCGTCGAGACAGGTCACTGGGCCGCCATACAAAGCGCCAATTGGATCGTCTGGGGCGCGGTGCTGTATCTTGGGCTGGTGATGACCGCGCTTGGCTATGGCATCTGGTACACGCTGGTTCGGCGCAACCCGGTCAGTCAGGTCGCGCCGTTCCTTCTTTTGCTGCCGATTTTCACGGTGATCGGTGGCGGCGCTTTCCTTGGCGAAAGCCTCAGCACTCAGGTGCTGATCGGCGGCGCCATCGTGCTGGCGGGGGTGGGACTGATCCTGCTGGAACGCCCCCCTCGTCTGCGCGCACCCGCTCAGTAATAGGCGTACATCTGCTCCAGACTGCCCAGCTTGGGGGCTACGGCGATATTCGCCGGCGCCTCGGGGCTGTAATACACCTCGAACCAATCGGCCATGGTCGGCGTCTCGGACTGGACCTCGGGGGGGTGTGTCTGATGCGGATGTGCCGGAAGGGCCATGATCTTTCTCCGTCCTGTGATTGCCCCGTCAACGTAATCCCCTCAGCCCAAGTCTTGAACGGCCAGAGTTGCAGACACGTTATGCAGACACCGCATGCCCGAAACGAAAAGACCCCGGCGCTGCGCCGGGGTCGTTGACCGTCCTTACCACGCGATCAGACCGCGCGTTCGACCATCATTTTCTTGATCTCGGCAATCGCCTTGGCGGGGTTCAGCCCCTTGGGACAGGTCTTGGTGCAGTTCATGATCGTGTGGCACCGATACAGCTTGAACGGATCTTCCAGATCATCCAGCCGCTCGCCCGTCGCTTCATCACGGCTATCGATGATCCAGCGATAGGCATGCAACAGGGCCGCCGGCCCAAGATACTTGTCGCCATTCCACCAATAGCTCGGACAAGCCGT
>JALQUE010000019.1 GCA_023260815.1 Roseovarius sp. | reverse complement strand
AGAAGCAGGCCGGGACGTGCGCTTCTGTGGCTGAGCGCGTGCGTGGCCGGTATCGCTCTGGTCTTGCCATGGCTCAGGGCATCGGTTTTCCTGTTCGGGTTCACGGCGCCGACGGGCCTGGCATTGCTGGCGGCCGTCGTAGTCGTCCTGTCCTACTTCATCGCCAGTGAGGGGCTCAAGCGGACATACTTCACACGCGTCATCAGCAACAGGTCGACGGACCGGCCCGATCAACCACGAACGCGCGGAGGCAAATATTAGTGCAGCTACGGCAGCGCGGTGCGGATTACGACGGCGTTCGCTTGCTGGGCAGGAGGCCAATCCCGGTGAGCCGAGACATTGCGCGCTGTCAATGCACCCCCGATGGACGGATGTGACGATGTCTACATTCTGGCCATTCGAACGAGGTTACATCATGATTTCCTCCCGTCTTCGAGCGTTTGCAGTTGTCTGCATGCTGACCGTCACCATATGGACGCCACAGGCGCTTCATGCGGAGATACGCTTCGCACCGAGGGAGGAGGGCGCGGACGAAACCTCGCTTGCCCCGATGATCGAACGGGTGCTGCCGGGAGTGGTCAGTATCGCCACGACAGGGCAGCAGCAAATGGAAGACAATCCTCTGTTTTCCGACCCCTTCTTCCGCCAGTTCTTCGACTTGCCAGAGGGTAGCGAACCGCAGGAGCGAGTGATTCAGTCCGCCGGTTCGGGCGTGATCATCGACGCCGATGCCGGGCTGATACTCACAAATGCGCATGTGATCGCCGACGCAGACCGGATCACGGTCCGCCTGTCAGATGGGCGCGAGCTTCAAGCTGATGTTCTCGGCGTGGACCCCGAAACGGATGTGGCGGCGCTTACTATCGACGCGGACGACCTCGCATCCTTGATTGTGGGCCACTCCGACATGCTGAGGGTCGGTGACCATGTTGTCGCGTTGGGAAACCCATTCGGCCTCGAGCAGACAGTGACATCCGGAATCGTGAGCGCGCTCGGGCGCTCCGGGCTGGGTATCGAGGGCTATGAGAGCTTCATCCAGGTGGATGCGCCGATCAATCCGGGCAATTCGGGCGGCGCGCTGGTCAATCTTCGCGGTGAACTCGTGGGACTCAACACAGCCATCGTCGGTCCGACCGGCGGAAATGTCGGCATCGGTTTCGCTGTGCCCATCGATATGGCAATCAACGTTGCCCAGAGGCTGATCGCGGATGGCGAGGTTCGAAGAGGACAGATCGGTGTGATCGTGCAGGACCTCACCCCCGCGCTGGCAGAAGCCCTCGATCACTCGGGGCGAACCGGGGCCCTCGTGGCCGATGTCTTGCCGGGATCACCTGCCGAAGGTGCCGGTATCCTGAACGGCGACGTCATTGCAGCCGTGGACGGTGTCGCCATCATGGGGAGCGCCGATCTGCGGACGCGGCTAAGTCTGATGGAGCCGGGAACCGAGGTTTCCCTGTCAGTGGTGCATGAAAGAGAGCTGGTAGAACGACAGGTCGTTCTGGCTGCCAGACCCGGAGCCGAGGTTCCTGAGGACGAGGATGGCACCGATGTCGAAAGCATTCCGGCACTCGAAGGCGTGTCGCTGAGTACAGTCGAGGCCGGTGCCGGTCGGGATGGGACACAACCCGGTGTCCTTGTTGAATGGGTCGATCCCTCCAGCGCCGCCGCTACCGCAGGCCTTCAACCCGGTGATGTGATCGTGAGTGTCAACTCGCAGGGCGTTATGACCCCCGGGGGGATCTCCGAGGCCGCCGCATCCGCGCCGAATTTGCCGCTCCTGTTGCGGGTGTTTCGCCAGGGGCATGCGTTGTTCATCGCCATCAGCTGAAGCGGGTGACGCCGGAGCGAATACGGCAGTCAACAATTCGGTTCTCGGGAAAGTGCGATGACGGCCGTCAATGCATGCGGCGCCAGAACGGCGGATTGTTCGGACCAATGGTCCCGATGCGGACCCACCAGTCTGCCATAAATGAAAGGAGCTGGCCATGACTGCTCGACAAGCCGAAACCCGAAGCTACTGGATTGGCGCGATACTTGGGGTCATCGTGCTTATTGCCGCTCTCTATTGGTGGCGTGACGACATCGGTCGCTGGATCGGTGGAGCGCCAGCCGTAGAGATGGAACAAACCACCTCATCTCAAACGGATCGGCCTGAAGCCGAGGTCACGCCGGAGGCACAACAGCCGGAAGCGCCGGTATCGTCGCCATCGGCCTTGGAACCAGCAGACGTTCCAGCCAGCACCGACTAGTCTGTGCATGGTCGTACTGGCCCAATTGCGGGGCTGCGGACGTCGATATCCGGGTTCAGTCCGACGACGGCTTGTGTACCATGCGTCAGGGGCGGCTGCGTTGCAAAACTGGCCTTCTGATCTTGGGAAGCCCCGCGCTTGCGGAACAGTTCCGCGACCACATGGAGCGCAAGGGCGACTTCGGCTGTGGCCATGCACAGAAAGACACTTGCGTATCCAAACCTCGCGATGGCGAAACCAGCCATCAATGGTCCAACTATTGCGCCGAACCCGAAAACGAGCAGCAAGAGGCTGCTTACGTCGACGTAAGCATCCGGGTCGGCCCGGTCGTTGGCATAGGCCACGCAAAGGGAATAGATCGAGAGCGAAGCTGCACCGAACAGGAAGCCGAGTCCGTAAGTTTCGGTTGTGCTGAGGCTCGGCGCCAGGGCCAGGGACAGCCCCAATCCCGAAGATGTGATGCACGCGAGGAGGATGACCCAGCGTCGGTCTGTTCGATCCGAAAGGCGCCCGATAGGACGCTGGGCAACCGCTCCACCAAGCACGCTTGCCGCCATGAACAGGCTTACCGGTGCGCCGCTGCCGATCTCGTTGCGCGCATAGAGCGGCGCGAAGGTCCAGAATGCGCTATTCGCCAATCCGGTTAGGAAACAGCCAACCAAGGCCGCCGGCGCCAGTTTCAGAAGGTCTCTCATCCCGAGGCGCGATGGGCGCGGGATCGAGAGGACTGCCCCGTTTGTGACCGCCAGCGGAACCATGGAAAGTACGACCGCCATCGCGACGAAAGAGAATGCCTCGAACCCTGTCTGTCCAAGGCCGCCATAAGCAAGCTTGCCCAGAATGACGCCTATCTAGGTCGCGGCCATGTAGTTGCCCAGAAGCCGGCCGCGCGTGTCGCTTGTGCTTCTGTCGTTCAGCCAGCTTTCCGTGACCATGAACATCCCGGCGAAACAAATGCCGAGCGCCACGCGCAGGGCCATCCATGCCACCTGGGAACTGGTCAGCGCAAATGCGAGAACTGCGCAGGCCGCGAACGCCGCTAGGGCTGCGAAACTCCTGACATGCCCTGACCTGCGGATAAGGTCGGGCAGCTTGATACACCCGACAACGAAACCAACGTAATGCAGCGTTCCCAATACACCGATGGCCTCGGTGTGAAATCCGGCGTTTTCGGCACGTACCGGGATCACGATACCCAGAAGACCGCTGCCGGTTTCCAACAAGAAGATCGAGGCCAGAAGGCTGATGACGGACCGGTCCATCAGCGGCTGCCTTCCCGGAGCACGGTAGCCGATGTCTTTCCAGAAAAATTCATAAGTCCCGCGTCATGCCTCGGCTTTGCGTGCGTAAATGTGCATGGGATAAGCTAGATCGCATGTGTGCCCAGGATGCCCCGGGCACACATTTGGTCAGTTCAGAACTTCGATTTGGATTGGACTGGTTGCCAGTTCTCACGCGTGCCCCGTGATTCTCTCATCGTAAGTTGCCCATGCTCCCATGGCCGCGATTACGGCACCGCCCACGATGGCCGCCCAAACAGCCGTCTGGGAGTAAGTGAAGCCGAGTACCCAGGGCGATGCGATAAGCCAGAGACCGAGCGCCACGTCGAGCCATTCCTCCCACTGACGAAAGGCGAGCAGTGCCGCGAGAGCGAGGATGACGGCAGCCGTGCCGGAAACGACGAAGTTCGCGGTCATGGGCAGCGTGCTCGTTCCCTCAGGGGCCGGGATCGTGAGAACGAAGGGCGCGATGACGAGGAGGATCCCGACGATCAGCGTGATCCAATCCTGAAAGTGGCGATTTTCCATGTTGGTTACTCCATATGTTCAGCCGGATCGGCTGCCGCCATTCTGCATTTTGGGTTGCAGCAATCATTGACGGCGATCAATGCAGCCACGGCATAAGCCGGTAGTCATGACCATGCTAGCGGATGAGTGCGAAGTCAGGAGATCGCCGATGGCTATGGCTGAAGCCGTTGCACGAAGACAGTCGGTCGGGAATGCGCGAATCGCGGCGCATCTGCGGCGCTATGCGGACCTTCTGGAAGCGCAGGGTGATGATGGCTATCGCGTGCGCGCCTATCGCATGGCCGCAGACGAGGTCGACGTGCTGACCGAACCATTGGCCGATTGCCTTCACGAGAAAGGCATAGACGGCCTGGTTGCTCTGAAAGGCATTGGCAGGGGGATCGCCGCCGCGATTTCCGAGATGCTCACAACAGGAAGGTGGCGCCAGCTGGACCGACTGGAAGGTGAACTTACCCCGGAACGGCTTTTTGCCACCATACCGGGGGTCGGTCCGACGCTTGCCAAGAGGCTGGCGGATGCGCTGGATGTCGATACGCTCGAGGAACTGGAAACGGCGCTCCGCATTGAAAAGGCCGAAATTCCCGGCATCGGCAAACGTCGCCGCTCTGCGATACTTGCAGCCTTGGAGCAGCGTCTTTCGGGAGTTCCTCGAATGCGTGGGCGGTCCC
>JALQUE010000307.1 GCA_023260815.1 Roseovarius sp. | reverse complement strand
CGCGCGCTGCGTTCACGAAGAGGGGGCTCTGCCCCCGACATTGAAATCCCCAGGGGGATTTCAACGCCTCCCCCCGGATATTTCCGGCCAGAAGAGGCGCCGGGATCACAGCAACCCGTCCCGCAGCAGGCGAAATTCGCGCATGCGTTCGGCATGGCGCTGTTCGAGAAACACCTCGCGGTTTTGTTCGACGGATTCGAGGGCGGCGAGATCCTTCATCTGGACCAGCGCCGCGACGCTGCGCCCATGTCGTGTCAGGATAAGCCGTTCACCCGTGGCCAGAAGGTGATCGACATGCGCCGACAGCTGGCTGCGCAGCCTGTCGCTGGAGACTTCGATGACCATGGCGTGACCTCCGCGTTGTGGGAGGGTCAGCATCGGGCAAAAAGGTTAGCGTTGTCTGAACGTGCCGCGCGGTCCGGGGCGGGGCAGGGCCAGCCCCGGCGATTTGCGTAGGGTATGGACACATATCCGGGCCGGGGCGCCGGATTTGGTCCCAAAGCTGCGTCGGTTTCGTACGGATCGTACGCGGTCAGGCGCTGCGCACGGTGTCGATCATCAGCTGCACGTTGTCGGGGTCGGCCTCGGGGGTGATGCCATGCCCCAGATTGAAGATATGCGGCCCGCCACGGAACGCCTCGACAATGCGGCGGGTTTCGCGCACCAGATCTTCGCCACCCGTCACCATATGTTTCGACGCCAGATTGCCCTGGACGCAACCCGAGACCTGCACGTTTTCGGCGGCCCATTCCGGTGTCACCGAATCATCCAGCGCGACACAGTCGGCGCCGGTTTTCTCGTGAAATCCGATATACTTGTCGCCGGCTTCGCGCGGAAAGGCGATGATCGGGATATCGCCGTGGCGCGCCTTGAGTTCGGCGATGATGCGTGTGGCGGGGGCGGTCGCGTAAGTATCGAAATCTTCACCTTTGAGTGACCCCGCCCAGCTGTCGAAAAGCTTGACGCATTCGGCGCCGGCCTCGATCTGGGCCGAGAGATATTCGATCGTGGCTTCGGTGATCCGCTCCAGCAGGGCTTCGAAAACCGCCTTGTTTTCAGCCTTCAGCGCATGGGCCGGGCCTTGATCCGGGGTGCCGCGGCCGGCGATCATGTAGGTGGCCACCGTCCAGGGCGCACCGGCGAATCCGATGAGGGTGGTTTCGGGCGGCAGCGCCTGCGACAGATTGCGCACGGTCTGGTAAATCGGGTTTAGGGTTTCATGGATGTCGCTGGCCGGTTTCAAGGCGTTGAACCCCGCCTGATCGGTGATCGTCGACAGGCGCGGTCCTTCGCCGGTCACAAACCACAGATCGGCGCCAAGCGCCTGGGGAACCAGCAGGATATCCGCAAAGAGAATCGCCGCGTCGAAGCCATAGCGACGGATCGGCTGGAGGGTGACTTCGGTTGCCAAGTCACTGTTATAACACAAGGAAAGGAAGTCTCCGGCCTCGGCTCGGGTGGCGCGGTATTCCGGCAGGTAGCGGCCTGCCTGGCGCATCATCCAGATTGGCGGGGTGGTCTGTGTTTCCCCCGCAAGTGCCTTCAATATCGTCTTTTCCGCAGCCATGTCGCCCTCCGTTTGCCTTGGTGGTCACCCCAAGGCGACACAATGTCAAGCACCCTGCGCTTGTCAGGCGCGGTTTACACGTCTAGACCGTTGCCATGACACGCGATTTACCGACACCCGACACCCCGATGAAGCTGGGCACTCGTGGCTCTCCGCTGGCGCTTGCGCAGGCCCATGAGACACGCAGCCGCCTTTCCGCCGCCTTCGATCTGCCGCTTGAGGCGTTCGAGATCGTCGTCATCAAGACGACCGGTGACAGGATCATTGACCGCCCTCTCAAGGAGATCGGCGGCAAGGGTCTGTTCACCCGCGAGATCGAGGAGGCCATGCTGAGCGGCGAGATCGACATCGCCATTCACTCGATGAAGGACATGCCGGTGCTGCAGCCCGAGGGGCTGGTGCTGGACACCTATCTGCCGCGCGAGGATGTGCGCGATGCGTTCGTCTCGCCGCATGTGAGCGGGTTGGCCGATCTGGAACCGGGCGCCAAGGTGGGGACGTCGTCCCTGCGCCGCAAGGCCCAGGTGCTGGTCGCCTATCCGCATCTCGACGTCGTCGAGTTTCGGGGTAACGTCCAGACACGGTTGAAGAAACTCGAAGAGGGCGTGGCGGTCTGCACCTTTCTGGCGATGGCGGGGCTTAACCGTCTGGGCCGGTCCGATGTGGCCACCGCTGCCGTCGAGACCGCCGAGATGCTGCCCGCTGTGGCGCAGGGCGCCATCGGCATCGAACGGCGCCGGGACGACACCCGCAGCGCCGAGATGCTCGAGGCGATCCATGACAAGGTGACCGGCCAGCGCCTTGCCGCCGAGCGCGCATTCCTGGCCGCGCTCGATGGGTCTTGCGAGACCCCGATCGCCGGTCTGGCCGAGTTGGATGGCGGCACGCTGCGCCTGCGCGGTCAGGTGCTGCGCCCCGATGGCAGCGAAGCCCTGGACGACGATCAGTCGGCCCCGGTCGAGGATGGCGCAAAACTGGGCCACGAGATGGGACGCAAGCTTCTGGACCGCGCCGGACCGGGATTCTTCGACTGGCGCGAATGATCTGACGCGTTTCGCGAAAATCTGGCCCACGGCCTTTCGCGAAACGCTCTGCTGCCTCCACGCGTTGCCCGCGCTCCGCCTTTTGCTGGTGTCTCAGGGGGCAGGCGGCACGCTTTGGTCATCGGCGGGAAGCACCTTGCCGGGGTTCATGATTCCCTTGGGGTCCAGCGCCTGCTTGATCGCCCGCATCGCCATCAGGGCCACGGGATCCTTGTACCTGCCCATTGCGGGCCGCTTGGCCAGCCCGATGCCATGTTCGGCGGAAATGCTGCCGCCGAGTCGGATCGCCTCGGCGTCGACCGCCTCTTTGACGGCCTTCTGCATTGGCGCGTCGTCGCGTGAGGGCCAGCCTGCGAAATGCAGGTTGCCATCGCCCAGATGCGCCACGCAGATCGGGCGCAGGCCCGGGTCGATCTCAAGCGCGCGGGCGGTCACGCCTTCGACCAGTGCCTGCATCTGGTCAAGCGGCACGGCGATGTCATTGTCCACCACATTGGGCCGAAGCCGCGCCACGCTGGCCGAGGCCTCGCGCCGCGCCCACATTTCCTGACGCTGCATATCCGATTGCGCCACCACCGCGTCCAGCAGTTTGCCCTCCTCGAACAGCCCCTCCAGAACCTCCTCCAGATGGGCCGCCACGGGCACCCGGCCATCCGGTCCGGGGGTGGCGTCGCGCGGGGATAGCGCGCCCACCTCAACGAGGATGTTGACGTCATGCGGCGTATCGAAGGGCGCGCGGGCGTCGGGGTAACGCTCCAGATAGGCGTCCATGAAAACACCGGGCATGAACTCGAACGCCTCGACCGCACCACCGGTTTCGCGCTGCAGGCGGTTGAGCAGGGCCAGCCCGTCATTCAAAGACGGCACCGCGACCATGGCCGTGGCATAGGCCAGCGGCTTGGGATGCAGCTTGAGCACGGCGGCGGTGATGATCCCAAGCGTGCCTTCTGCCCCGATCAGCAGATCGCGCAGGTCATAGCCCGAATTGTCCTTGTGCAGCTCGCTCATCAGATCGACGATGTCGCCCGTGGGCAGCACCGCTTCGATCCCGAGGCACAGGTGCCGCGCGCTGCCGTAGCGCACCACGTTCGATCCACCGGCATTGGTCGCCAGCGCACCTCCGATCATCGCGGATCCGCGCGCGCCGAAAAACAGCGGAAAGATCAAGCCCGCGTCTTCGGCGGCATCATGGATGCGCGACAGGATCGCACCTGCCTCGACAATGGCGATCCTTGCATCGGGGCGCACGTCGCGGATGGCCGACATCCGGTCCAATGACAGCATGATCGCGCCCTCGGCCACGGTGCCTTGCACCAGACCGGTATTGCCCGAGACCGGCACGATGGGCGTTCCCGTCCGATTGGCGAGTTTGACGATCTCGGACACCTGCCGTGTATCTGCAGGCCGCGCCACGGCAAGCGGCGTCCAGTGGGCCTGTCCTGTCCATTCCTGGCTCCAGGGCGCGGCATCCGCGCCGGTTGCCACATGGGCCGCGCCAACGATTTCGACCAGGTCAGACAGGATCTGGGAAGAGGTGCTTTCGATCATGTCGGCGAAGATGCGCCAGCCCGCATATGGATACAAGGCCCGATCATCGGCATATCTGGACCCTGCCGCCACTTGGCCTAAGTATGAAAGGATCACATCGCAAGGGATTTGATGCCATGTCAGAGATGCTTCGCCGCCGCTTTCTTTTGGGTATCGGCCTTGGTGCCGGTTGTCTGGCCCTGCCAGCGCTGGCCGCGTCCGAAGAGTGGCGATTCGAGTCGATCGATGGTGGTACGCTGTCCTTGTCACAGTGGCAGGGACAGCCGGTGCTTGTCGTGAACACGGCGTCTCGTTGTGGGTTCACACCGCAATATGACGGGCTTCAGGCGCTCTATGACCGCTACCGTGACCGGGGTCTGATCGTGCTGGCCGTTCCGTCGCAGGACTTCCGTCAGGAATTGGCCAGCAACGAGGACGTGGCCGAGTTCTGCGAGGTCAATTTTGGCCTCGATCTTCCGATGACCACGATCACCCATGTGCGCGGCGCACAGGCGCATCCTTTCTACAAGTGGGTGGCCAGAACCGTCGGATTCGAACCGGCGTGGAATTTCAACAAGATCCTGCTTGGGCCGGATGGGTCGGTGGTGGAAACCTTCGGCTCGGCGATCAGGCCGGAGTCAGCGAAAATCACCAGCCGGATCGAAGCCCTTTTGTCCGAAGGATGATTGGTGTGCTCGGATCGGGCTTTTTCGCCTTGACCTGATGCAATGCCTGTCATAACTAGCCCCTCGTTCTGGCGGAGTAGCTCAGTTGGTTAGAGCAGCGGAATCATAATCCGCGTGTCGGGGGTTCAAGTCCCTCCTCCGCTACCACACCCCCCCCTCCACATGGCCCGGCACGACCCCGATCAGGGACGGAAGCCACCTTGTCACTTCGATGCTAACCCCCTGATCTGTGGCAGGAAAAACCGTGATCCTCGCGATGATATTCTGACGCGTTTCGACCGGTTCCCGGTCAAATTGGGGACGCAAGCGGGTTAGCTTCCGAATAAGGGTGTCAATCGTCTCGAAATACCGCTCCAAAGGTGCGGGTGCAGACGGCCTTTGGCGAGGGCTGCGTCATGGTCAGCGGGCCGGGCACAATCTTGAGTGACAAGGCCACACTCCGGGCGGACGGGACGTCGGCTGGTCCTGAGCGGCCTGTTGCAGCTCCCGGCGAAATCCAGACCGAAAGCGGCGGCGCGTCGCTCTCCTCCACCACCTTCCGGAATACGCCGCACGAGATGGGCACAGAGCTGGTGACGACGATCGAGGTCGCTGGCGTCATGCGGCAGGTAGCACAGTGAAATGAGCATCGGTCGGTTGGCAGTTGGCGCCGTTGATCGGCAGCATGTCCTGCGGGCAGGCCGACATCGCCACGATGCAATCCATCGACGCGCGCAAGATGACGTAATCTCCAGGCGTCGACAATGGCTCGCCCCAGCTTGTGCTGCCGTCATCGGCGACAGGTATGTTCATCCACAAGTTCAGCGGGCTTGGACAGTCCTGAGTGACGATCCCGATCCGGCGCATCGCCGCGTGAAGATTATCGGTGCAATTGTCGTGATAGTCCGTGCAGCCCAAAAGCCCGTAACGATAGTCGTCACAAGCCGCGATCAAGGTGTCGTGACGACCAGGAGAGGTGTCTTCCTCGATGATCAGGATTGGCCGGCGTCGATTTGTTATCAACGCATCGCCCTTGGCCGGCCACAGCTTTCCAAGGGTGGCGCGCATGTGTTCAGTCGATAGAAATTCGGTCACGTCTTCCGCATTGAAAGCCCAGGTATCCACCACCTGCGATCCATGGGTGTTGATGATCTGGATGGCCTCGCCCTTGCTCAGGCGAACGGCACGGCCCTTGCGGGCGGGAAGGGTGATCAGGTGGTTTTCCGGGGCCATAAGCTCAACTCCAATACGGGCGATCTTTATCATGCGACCAAGCTTAGCAAGCAGCATGACAAAGGCACAACGGTATCTTGTGAAGGTTTGCAATGGCGCCCTTGGGAGGTGCGATTCAACAGGCTCATATGCCCACAGCCTTCGCAAAAATTCGTTCTATAAAATAGAACTTAAACAATTAATCAATATATTTTTTATTTTCTCCGGGATGCTGCAAACAGGCGCCAGTTCGTTCACGCAGGAGCATGGCCCATGGATATCGCTTTCGACATCATGCAGACAATCGTTGCGCAGTTTCAAAAGCCCACACTCGCCTTTTTGATCGGGGGCATGGTGCTTGCGGCGTTTGGCAGTCGTCTGGAGGTGCCCGAACCGGTCTACAAGCTGATCGTCCTGCTACTGCTGATCAAGGTCGGTCTCGGCGCGGGTATCGCGGTTCGGCAAGCGGACGTCGTATCGCTTGCCATTCCGGCGGTGGGTGCTGCCATCGCGGGTGTGTTGATCGTTCTTCTGGGTCGGGTCTGGCTGGTGCGCGGACACGGAAAGTCCCAGATGGACGGCATGGCGACCGCCGGGCTTTTCGGGGCTGTGTCCGCCTCGACCCTCGCGGCGGGCATGGCTGTTCTTGACGCCGAAGGTATTGCCTATGAGGGCTTCATCGGCGCGCTTTATCCCTTCATGGACATTGCCGCACTGCTGACCGCGATCCTTCTGGCGCGCATGAGTGCAGAGCGGACCCTTGCCGCATCCGGCCCGGCGCAGGCGGGGACGGCAACGATGACCCTCGGCGGCGGAGGCGGCAACCCGTCTGGTGCGCTTGCCCGCGAGATATTGGTCGACACGCTCAAAAGCCCGGCCATTTCCGCGCTGTTGCTGGGGCTGGCGCTTGGCGTCTTCGCCCAGCCTGAGGTGGTTTACCAAAGTTTCTACGAGCCGCTGTTCAAAGGTCTGCTGTCGCTGCTCATGCTGGTCATGGGCATGGAAGCCTGGGCGCGACTATCCGATTTGCGCAAGGCTGCTCATGTCTATGTGCTGTACGGTTTGGCCGCGCCATTGCTGAATGGACTTATCGGGTTTGCGATCGGTGTTGGTGCGCATCATCTCACCGGGTTTTCTTCGGGCGGTGTCATTCTTCTGGCGGTCATGGCGTCATCCAGTTCGGACATCTCCGGTCCGCCGACCATGCGGGCGACATTGCCCGAGGCGAACCCGTCGTTGTATGTCGGCACATCCACCGGGCTTGGTACACCGGTTGCCATCCTCTCGATCCCGCTTTGGATCGCGCTGGCGCAGGTGGTTATCGGCTGAGACCGGCTTGATCGCGCAGGGCCGTGTTGGCCCTGTGCGCATTCAATCGGCCCTGATCTTGCGCTGCAGTCTGAGCGCGTTCAATGTCACGGCCACGGTCGCGCCCGTATCGGCCAGAACCGCCATCCACAGCGTGGCATCGCCGGTCACCGACAGGACCATGAAAACCGCCTTCAGTCCCAACGCCAGAACCACGTTCTGCAATATGTTCATGCGGGTACGCCGCGCAAGATCGACCATGGCGGGAATGGCGCGCAGATCATTGCGCAGTATGGCCGCTCCCGCCGCCTCCATCGCGACATCGGTGCCGCGCCCCATCGCCACGCCCAAAGTGGCCAACTTCAGTGCAGGCGCATCGTTGATCCCGTCGCCGACCATCATCACGCCCCCGTCATTGGCCAGACGGGACAAGGCCGACATTTTGTCCTGCGGCAGCAGGTCGGCCTTCAACGGAAGGTCCAACTCCCTGGCCACTGCGGCGGCCGCCCCGGCGTTGTCCCCCGTCAGCATGGACAGGTGCAACCCCTGCGCACGCAGATCGGCAAGCGCACGGGCCGCTTCCGGGCGGGGGCGGTCGGCAAGCGCGATCAGGCCAAGTGCGCGGTCTTCGGCAAGCAGCAGCACCAGTGTCGACCCATTGGTCTCTGCCGCCTCGGCGCGGCTCAGAAGCTGGTCGGGAAGCCCGGTTTCGCGGGCATGACGCAAGCTGACGGCGCGATGCCGAACGCCGTCTATGTCCGCCTCGGCGCCGATACCGGGCAGGCTGCGGGCGTGCTTTACGCTCAGAAGGGGCAAACCGCGATCCCTTGCAGCGGCAAGAATGGCCTGTGCGAGCGGGTGGTTCGACCCGGTCTCGACGGATGCCGCGCGCAGCAACAGGTCAGCCTCTGACAGGGCGCTGGAGGGATGCAGGGACGTGACCGAGAATTGGCCTTCGGTCAACGTTCCTGTCTTGTCGAACGCCACATGGCGCAGTCTTGCAGCCGCCTCGAGCGGGGCACCGCCCTTGAACAGCAGTCCCGCCCGCGTGCCCGCCGCAAGCGCCGACGCCACCGCCGCCGGAACCGAGATGACAAGCGCACAGGGACATCCCACCAAAAGCAGCGTCAACGCGCGGTAGGTCCAGTCCGACCACGCCCCCCCGAAAAACAGCGGCGGCATGATCGCGACCAGAAGTGACAGGCCCACGATGATCGGCATGTAGACACGCGCAAACGCTTCGATGAAACGTTCCGTCGGGGCGCGGGCGGATTCGGCCTCTTCGACAAGCCGGGCGATGCGGGCAATAGTATTCTCGCCCGAGGCGGCGGTCACTTGAACATCAAGGGTCGCATCGGTTGCGATGGCCCCGGCCAGGACCTGATCGCCCTCGGCGCGCAGGACAGGCATACTTTCTCCGGTCAGGGCGCTTTCGTCAAATCCGCCAGCGCCCGCGACGATGACACCGTCAGCCGGCAATCTGTCGCCCGCCCGCAGGCGAATGATCTGACCGGGGGTCAGGCTACTGGTGGGGACTTTGTCGATTTGGCCGCCATGTACAAGCAAAGCGGTTTCCGGAAGCAGCGCCGAAAGCGCACGTATCCCGCGCCGTGCGCGTTCTGCGGCAACGGCTTCCAGCATTTCACCGACCGCGAACAGGAAGACCACCACTGCCGCCTCCTCAGCGGCGTCGATCAGAAGGGCGCCGATGGCGGCAACGGTCATAAGGCCTTCGATGCTGAACGGCACTCCGGCTTGCAGAAGGGCCAAGGCGCGTCGTGCGACGGGCCAGACGCCGATCAGACAGGCGGCCACGAAGGGCAGATGGCCCGCCTCGCTTAAAGGTAGAAGCTTGGCCAGCCACGCCAGCGCCAGAAGCAGCCCGGTGCCGATCAGGTAGCGGCCCTTGTGGGTTTGATGCCATGCTGTCCTGACAGGGGCGTGATCCGTGCCTGAGGGGGCTTGGTGACGCCCACGGTGATCATGGCTGTGTTCTGTGGTCAGGCTGTCTTGGTGCAGTTCTGCTCCGAAGCCTATCTTGTTGAGAACCTTCGCAATGTCATCCGGGTCGGCCCCGTCATTGGCCAGCCGCAGCCGGAGGCGCTCGGTCATCAGGGCGACTTCGGCCTCGCTGACACCGGGCAGACGCTCCACCGCGGTCCGGACTTTGCCGGCGCAGGATCCGCAATCCATCCCGGTCACCGTCCACTCCACGATTCTGGACTGACTCTCTCTCATTTCTTGGGTTCCCTTGTCTGCGCGTCCCGAGTCGATTATCTACAGGCTCTAGTGGCTATAGGTTCAAGAGCAATGTTCACGATCGGAAAATTGGGAAAAGCCGCCGGGGTCAAAGTGCCGACCGTGCGGTACTACGAGCAGATTGGCTTGCTGCCGCCGCCCGACCGAAGCGAGGGGAACCAGCGTCGTTACGGACGGGATACTTTGACGCGACTGTCCTTCATCCGGCATGCCCGCGATCTTGGCTTTCCGCTCGACTCGATCCGAGAGCTTCTGACCTTGCAAGACGATCCTGGCCAATCCTGCGCTGCGGCGGATGCGATTGTGCGCAGCCAGCTTGCCGCGGTTTCAGACCGCATCGCGCGGCTCGAAGCGCTGCGCTGTGAACTGGAGCGCATGATCGATCAATGCGCGCAAGGTGCGATCGGAGAATGTCGCGTCATGCAGGTTCTGGGGGATCACGGCCTTTGTCTTCATGAGCATCAGGCCGCCGCCCCCGATCAGGTGAACGGATCGGAACCGCCATCGACACGGCACATCCACGAAGTCTGCAAGGTCAAGCCCGACTGACGCCATGCCCCTCTTCGGGTGGTGCCCAGTGTCGTTGCCCGCCGCTGAATTGGCTGTTCGCGGTCTGGGTGCGCCGACGGCGCTACCCTAAGCTGCCTGGCCAGTTCTGGCTCATCATCCGATCATCCGAGCGCCTGTGCTGCCAAAGCGTGACTCGCCAGCCGTTCGTCCGT
>JALQUE010000299.1 GCA_023260815.1 Roseovarius sp. | reverse complement strand
GCGCATAGGAGGTTCCCATCAGCGCATATTGCATCAGGTCCTTGGCATCGGCCCGGATATCCGCGCCCCCGTCCAGCATGATGTTGAACCCTTGCGGATTGCGCGAGGGCCACATCACCGCGATGGCGGGGCGGTAAATTCCGGTCAGCTTGCGCAGCCGCATCACTGACAGCAGCATCAACGCGCCGGTATTCCCGCAAGATACACAAACCGTCGCCTCACCGTTGCGCACCGATTCCAACGCCGACCACATCGAGGTCTCGCGCCCGTTGCGCAGCACGTGGCTGGGCTTGTCCTCCATCTGCACGACATCCGCCGCGTGGCGAATCTCGCAGCGCCCCATCAGCGTCCGCCGTTTGGCGACCAGAGGGTCCAGAACCTCCTGAGGGCCGTGCAGGATAAAGCCGATATCGGGGTTTTTCTTGGCGGACAGCGAAATGCCGGCAACAACGGTTGCCGGCCCTTCATCGCCACCCATGGCATCTACGGAGATGATGGTGCGTCCGGCACGCGCGCTAGAATGGTCCATTCCTGCGGTCATGCGGACGCCCGCCCCCTGGATGCTCAGGCCGCGTCTTCGTCCAGATCGACGTCTTCAACCATCGCGACGACTTCACGATCAGCGTAGTGCCCGCAGGCAGCGCAGATGTGATGCGGACGCTTCAGTTCCCCGCAGTTGGGGCATTCGTTCGGGTTGGCCGCAACGAGCGCGTCATGTGCGCGGCGATTGTTGCGGCGCGATTTCGATACCTTGTTCTGTTGGACAGCCATGTCGCAACCTCAATTTCCTGTGGGCCAGACCAGCCCTGTTTCACGAGTGTTCGCGGCTCTTAATCCGTACAGAGCCCACGGTTCAACCCCAAATTCCGGTGGAAGCGCGAAAATACAGTGAATCGTCATCAGGGCAAGCTGTTTTTTGCCCGCTCACGCATCATCGTCGAGTTTCTTTTTCAAGCTGGCAAGCGCCGCAAATGGTTTGGTTTCTTCGTCCTTTATCGGCGCCGCGCCCGGAGGGACGATTTCGGCTCCCTCAAAGCTGGCAGAGTCGCTGCGCGGATAGTCGGGCAGGGCCAGCGTCAGCGCCTCGATCATCACTTCGGTGAGGTCGATTGCCTCTCCCAAAGGCTCCTGGGTGTCGTCGTCGGGCATTTCCTGTTCTTCGGCGACCGGCATGTCGGGCATCTCGGCCACGAAAAGCCGGGTGATGTCCTCGTCCAGCCGCGTCTTTACAGGCTCCAGCGACACGACGCAGGGCTGCACCACCGTCGCGCCAAGCCGGGCATCCAGCCGCCAATCGCGCCGGCCCTCGGACCGGATGTCACCGGCAAATGACAGTTTGCGCACTCCCAGCAGGCCCAATCGGGTGCAGATCGCGTCCATCACCTCCCTGGAGGGGCGCAGATGAAAGGCTGTGGGGCTGTTCGACGACAGGTCCTTCACGCGGTAAACCGTCTTGCCCTGTGTTGCGTCTTCCGTCACTGCGCCCTCTTCCTTTCTTGAACCACTGGCCCACCTTGTTGTAAGCGGGATAAAAGGCAAAGCGGGCCAAGATCAAGAGGGCGGACATGATTGGTATCAGACAGCGACTGCGCGGCACCATGGCCGTGCTTGGCCTTTTTGCTCTTGCCGCCTGTTCGGCGACCTATCAAAACCACGGATACATCCCCCCCGAAGAAGACTTGCAACAGCTTGTCGTCGGTGTCGATACACGGGCGACGGTCGATGATGTGATCGGGCCGCCGTCGACGTCGGGTGTTCTGGAGCAGGGCGATTACTACTATGTGCGCAGCCGGATTCGCGAATATGGCATGTATCGCCCCGAAGTGATCGAGCGTCAGGTCTTGGCGATCAGCTTTGACGAGGCCGACACGATTGCCAATATCGAACGCTTCGGCCTCGAGGACGGCGTGATCGTGCCTCTGTCGCGGCGTGTGACGGATTCGTCGGTCGTCGATAACAACTTCCTGCGGCAACTGCTGGGCAATATCGGAAATATCGATCCGGGCCAGATCTTCAACTGATCGCGCGCCGCTATCGGGTGTCTGTCATGCCCGCGTCACGTCTTGTGTGATACGCCGGACCCAAGTAGCTTTCGGCGTGACTTGGGGTTTGGCCTGATGACGGCATTGAACAAGGGGCGCTACTTGGCTCGGATCGCGCAAGACGCGACCGACGTCCACGCGTGTCAGCGGCTCAGGGCTTTGACGTTTCTGAAAACCACCGATCCTGACCGGATCGATCAGGACGCTTTCGACGAGTCGTGTACGCATTTCATGATCGAAGACACAGATAGTGGCCAATTGTTGTGCTGCTTCCGCCTGTTGCACCTGAAAGGCGGCGCCGAAATCGACCGCAGTTATTCGGCGCAATTCTATGAATTGTCCGCTCTGTCCGCGTTCGAGGGGCCAATGATCGAATTGGGGCGATTCTGCATCCATCCCGACAAACGCGATCCCGATATCCTGCGCGTCGCGTGGGGTGCGATGACGCGCTATGTGGATCAGCATGGTGTCGAAATGATGTTCGGCTGTTCCTCCTTTCAGGGGGTCGATGCCGACACGTATCTCGATGCCTTCGCGATGCTAGCCGCCCGGCATATTGCGCCCCGTCGCTGGCTGCCCCGGATCAAGGCGCCTTCGGTGTTTCGATTCGCGCACAAGCTGGCCCGCCGTCGACCCGATGCCAAACTGGCCATGCTGAGGATGCCGCCCTTGCTGCGGACCTATCTGCTGATGGGCGGATGGGTCAGCGATCACGCCGTGGTGGATCGCCAATTGGATACGCTGCATGTCTTCACCGGGCTGGAAATCGCCGCCATACCTGATGCGCGCAAGCGGCTTTTGAGGGCCGTGGCCAGCCCGGCGGGCGACACTGTGATGCACCGACGCGATACCGACGCAATACCGACGTGATACCGACCCGCGTTTTCGCGCCACCGCTTGACGCCACCCTGACTGCGGGATAGCCCGCGTTCATGGCTCGTGCTCCGCTTCTTCAACTCTCGGATATTTCGCTCACCTTTGGTGGTGGACCCATCTTTGACGGGGTCTCTCTGGTCATCCAGCCGGGGGATCGGGTGGCGTTGGTGGGGCGTAACGGCTCTGGCAAGTCAACGCTGATGAAGGTGATGGCCGGACTGGTCGAAGCGGACAAGGGTGACCGGGTCGTGCCCCCGGGAATCAGCGTCGGCTACATGGAACAACACCCTGAAATGCAAGGGTTTTCCACGTTGGGTGAGTTTGCCGCCAGCACCCTTGATCCGGCCGAGCATTACCGTGTCGAGATGGCAGCCGAAGGGCTCAAGTTCGAGCCATCGACGCCTGTGGCAACGGCCTCGGGCGGTGAGCGGCGCCGGGCGGCACTGGCAAAGTTGATGGCCGAAGCCCCGGAACTGATGCTGCTGGACGAGCCGACGAACCATCTGGATATCGAAGCCATCGCATGGCTCGAAGCCGAGTTGAAGCAAACCCGCGCCGCGTTTGTCTTGATCAGCCACGACCGCGCTTTTTTGCGTGAACTAACCCGCGCAACCCTCTGGATAGACAGGGGAAAAATACTGCGACAGGAAAAAGGCTTCGAAGCATTCGAGGCCTGGCGCGACAAGATCTGGGACGAAGAGGACCAGGCCCGCCACAAACTCGACCGCAAGATCAAGGCCGAAGCCCGGTGGGCGGTTGAAGGCATCAGCGCCCGTCGCAAACGCAATCAGGGTCGGGTGCGGAATCTGCAAGCCATGCGCGCCGAACGCTCGGCCCAGATCAGGCGTCAGGGCGCGGCCGCGATGGGGCTGGAAGCCGGACAGAAATCTGGCAAGCGCGTTATCGAAGCACGTTGTATTTCAAAGACTTATGAGGACAAGTCAATCTTGCACGAGTTCTCGATCCGCATTCAGCGTGGCGAGCGTCTGGCCTTTGTCGGACCCAATGGTGTGGGCAAGACCACCCTGTTGAAAATGCTGCTGAAAGAGGTCGAACCCGACACCGGGACGGTCGAGCACGGCACCAACCTGATGCCCGCGGTTTTCGATCAGGCGCGTGCGCAGCTTGATCCGGAAATGACCCTCTGGGACAGTCTGACCGGTGACAAGGACATGCGCGTTTCGGGGCAGGCGGATCAGGTGATGGTGCGCGGGCAGCCACGGCATGTTGTCGGATATCTCAAGGACTTCCTGTTCGATGAACGGCAGGCAAGAGCGCCCGTTAAGTCCTTGTCAGGTGGGGAAAAAGCACGGTTGCTGCTGGCCAAGCTGATGGCGCGGGAAAGCAACCTGCTGGTGATGGACGAACCGACCAACGACCTCGATATCGAGACGCTGGACCTGTTGCAGGAACTGTTGGACGATTACGACGGGACGGTTC
>JALQUE010000366.1 GCA_023260815.1 Roseovarius sp. | reverse complement strand
AAGAAGATCATCGCGACCCAACTCGCCTTCGTCGACATCGCGGGCCTCGTGCGCGGTGCGTCGAAGGGCGAAGGGCTCGGCAACCAGTTTCTCGGCAATATCCGCGAGGTGGACGCGATCGTCCATGTCCTGCGCTGCTTCGAGGATGGCGACATCACCCATGTCGAGGGCCGCATCGACCCGGTTGAAGATGCCGAGACGATCGAGACGGAACTGATGCTGGCCGATCTCGAATCGATTGAAAAGCGCCGCGCTGGTCTCGTGCGCAAGCTCAAGGGCGGTGACAAGGACGCCGCCCAGCAAGAGCGTCTTCTCGCCGCCGCCCAGGCCGCGCTGGAAGAGGGGCAGCCCGCCCGCACGGTTGGCATCTCCGCCGAGGACGAGAAAGCCTGGAAAGGTCTGCAACTTCTGACGACCAAGCCCATTCTCTATGTCTGCAACGTCGATGAAGGCAGCGCCGCCACCGGCAACGCCTTCTCGGCACGGGTCGAACAGATGGCCGCCGAACAGGGCGCCGCCAGCGTCGTGATCTCCGCCCGTATCGAGGAAGAGATCAGCCAGCTCGATGCCGAAGAGGCCGATATGTTCCTCGACGAGATGGGCCTGACCGAAGCCGGTCTCGACCGGCTCATTCGCGCGGGCTACGATCTTCTGCACCTTGAGACCTATTTTACCGTCGGCCCGAAAGAGGCTCGCGCCTGGACCATCCCCGCAGGAACCTCCGCGCCCAAGGCCGCCGGGGTGATCCACGGGGATTTTGAAAAGGGCTTCATCCGCGCCGAAACCATCGCCTATGACGACTTTGTCGCCTGCAACGGCGAACAGGGCGCTAAGGAAGCCGGCAAGATGCGCGCCGAAGGCAAGGCCTATATCGTCAAGGACGGCGACGTGCTGCATTTCCTCTTCAACACCTGATCCATCCCGTCGCCTCCGGCGTTTCGTTCCAAACTCCGCTCGGACAGGACGAACGCGCTGTTAACCATGCCTCTCTCGGTGCCCGATACCGACGCGATACCGACGTGATGCAGACGCAATACCGAACGGCATTTTTGGCCGTTAATCAGGGGCTTGGCGGTGATTCGGCTATCACCGCGCCAAGGCGCTGATCACACCCCCGTCCGGAAAGCATGTCGCCCTTTGTCCCGTGGCCTCCTGCCAACGCCCGATGGACCGGCGTGTCTTGAACCCCGGCAGCCCGTCCACCCCTCCGACATCGTGGCCCATCCCCTCCAGGGCTTGCTGCATCCGTGCGATATCCGACCGCATCACGCGCCCCGGATCGCGCCACCGCCCCTCGAAATCACCCATGCCATAGGCGATCCGGTCGCCCACATGGCCCACGTAAAGCGCATAAAGATCGCTCATGTTATAGTCCTTCAGGACGTAGAAATTGGGTGTCACGATAAAGGCCGGACCGTGCCGCCCGGCGGGCATCATCAAGAAGCCTTCCTGATTTTTTCGTTATCTGGAAAGGGTTTACCCGATACCCGCCGAATCCCTGACGCGGCCCAATCGGCGATGCTGCGCCCTTGGTCCGGCCCCTCCAGCGCGCAGGACACCGCGTCGGGGACCACCACCTCGAACCCCCAGTCGCGCCCCGCCTGCCAGCCATGCCGCGCCAGATAATTGGCAATCGACGCAATCGTGTCAGCCTCCGATGTCCAGATATCGGCCCGTCGGTCTCCGTCGCCGTCCGTGGCATGCTCCAGAACGTTCGAGGGCATGAATTGCGGCTGCCCAAGCGCCCCGGCCCAACTGCTTTTCAACGTCCCGGCAGGGGCATGGCCGCGCTCCAGAATGTGCAGGGCGGCCAGCAACTCGTCGGTGAAATACGCAGCCCTCGTGCTCATAAAGCCTTTGGTTGCAAGGACTTGGATCGCGTTGTGCGGAATTTTGGCCCGCCCATAGGCGCTTTCCCGTCCCCAGATCCCCAGCACGATCCGGCCCGGCACGCCGGTTCTGCGCTCCGCCTCCGAAAGCGCGCCCGCATGCCGCTGCGACATCTGCCGCCCCACCGCCGCATCCGCCTGGACCCCTTTGAAATAGCGCGATGGCGCCCCGAACTCCGCCTGTCTCTGCTGTGCAGGCATCTGGGCCTTTTCCCCCGGCACAACCAGATCCGGCAGCTCCCAATTGAGCCGCACACCCGCCACCGCCGCATCGAACGTACGCCGCGAAACGCCTGTCCTTTGCGCCTCTGGCCAGACTGTCGTTTCCAGCCAGGTCTGGAATTGGCGCTCAATCTGCTGACGCTCATGCGCCCATGCCGGAAGCGCTAAGGCGAGGGTCAGAAGAAGGGAAAACATAAATTGTATCAATGCGTTGGCCCTCCATTGCCCAAAGTCTGCACGCCATATGTTACGCCAGATTCCATCTGTCTGGCCACACCCATGTCGGCCCGGCAGGCCCCTTGCTCCGGTGCGCCGGGCAGGTGCGGCATCGCCTCGGGGGGCATGCCTTCAGCCTCGGATGACGCTGTTTGTCCGCGATATTTCACCAGCGCCGCACCAATCTCCACCATATGTCGGTTTCCTGAAATTTCGCCTTGTAAACAGTGTCTCCGCCCGGCTATACGCGTCGGCGGAGACGTGGCCGAGTGGTCGAAGGCGCTCCCCTGCTAAGGCAGCAGACTTACCGGGCAAGCCACTGAAATACAGCGACTTTTCC
>JALQUE010000226.1 GCA_023260815.1 Roseovarius sp. | reverse complement strand
TCAAGCGGGTGGTGGTGAGCACCTACCAGTCTGTCTCCGGCGCGGGCAAGGAGGGGATTGACGAGCTGTGGGACCAGACCAAGAGCATCTACAACCCGACGGATGACAAGCCTGCGAAGAAGTTTACCAAGCAGATCGCTTTCAATGTGATTCCGCATATTGACGTGTTCATGGAAGACGGCAGCACCAAGGAAGAATGGAAGATGGTCGCCGAGACGAAGAAGATCGTCGATCCCTCGATCAAGGTCACCGCAACCTGTGTGCGCGTGCCGGTTTTCGTGGGGCATTCCGAGGCGATCAACCTTGAGTTCGAAGAGTTTCTGGACGAGGACGAGGCGCGCGACATCCTGCGCGAGGCGCCGGGGATCATGGTGATCGACAAGCGCGAAACAGGTGGCTACGTGACGCCGGTGGAATGCGTGGGCGATTTCGCCACCTTCATCAGCCGCATCCGTCAGGACACCACGATCGAAAACGGCCTGAACCTGTGGTGCGTCAGCGACAACCTGCGCAAGGGGGCGGCGCTGAATGCGGTGCAGATCGCCGAGACGCTTGGCAAGCGGGTGCTGAAAAAGGGCTGACCCTCAGCACGGTTCGATCACGTCGATATCGGGCGTCCCGTCGGGGGCGCCCGTTTCTGTTTCGGCGGCAGGATTGGGCGCCGTGCGGCCCTGCGGCACGTGCCGGGGGGGCATATGCCGGGCGGTCAGATGCCGGGCGGTCAGGTGGCTGTGCGGGTGACCGGGGAACGGCGCCCCGAAACGGCGCATCAGGCGCGCATAGCTGAACCCCAGTTCGGACGCCTTGCAGACGCGCCTTTCGCAGGGCTGTGTATGCAGGGCCAGCCCGCCGCCCGCGGCGCGCAGGGCATAGCCCTTGACGTGCAGCCGCGCCTGCAGATCGTCCCAATCCGTCGCATGGGCAAGGTCACCCGCGAGGCGGGCCCGCAAGGGGGCGACAAGCCGTTCATCCGCCCTGATGGGCGGCCTCGCATGGGCACGCGCAATCTCTCGCGCCAGAAGATCACGCACCAGTTGCCCCACCGTGACATCACGCTGCCGCGCCAGCGTGTTGGCCGCGCGCAGCATGTCGCTATGCATTTTCATCTCGATCCGTTCCAGCATGACGTCTCATCCAGCATGACAGCGGCAGAGTGCCCGATGATGGTTAGCAAAGCGTGAATCCGCGCGGCCTTGCATCGTGCCCTTGCCATCCGCCGCGCCGCGAGGAGATAGTCGGACAGCTCCACAGCGATCCCGAGACCCCGAGGAGGTGTCCCCATGCGCGCACTTGCCTGCCTTCTGATCCTCATGCCCGGCCTTCTCTGGGCCGAGGATATCCCCGTCACCAGCCGGGTGGCCGATGTCACGCTTTATCCGCAGGGCGGGACCGTCATCCGCGAGGCGGCCTTTGCCGCCCCACAGGGCAGCCACCGTCTGATCCTGACCGATCTGCCGGTCTCGACGCCGCTTTCGGCGGTGCGGGTTTCGGTCCAGGGGGCGACGCTCAACGACATCGCCTTGCGCGACGATTACGTGCCGCCCCGCAGCGCCGATGACACCGCAGCGCTTCAGGCCGCCCGCGCCGAGGTCGATCGTCTGGACGCCGCCCTGCGCGATGCCGAAGCCGGGGTCGCGGCGATCCGCCTTGAAGAGCAGGCAGCCGAGGCGCGCGTGGCTTTCCTGGATCAGCTTGGCGCGTCGCAGGCGCTGGCGGGGATGGACCCCGCCGCGCTGCGCGATCTGGTGGCGATGATCGGGCAAGAGGGGCTGGCCGCGCGGCAGACCGCGCTCGAGGCCCGGCAGCGTGCCGATGCCGCCGACCGAGGGCTGAGCGATCTGCGCGACAGCCTGGAAGACGCCCGCGCCGCCCTGCGTGCCCTGGTGCCCCAGGACACATCGCGCGCCATGCTGGCCGTTGCGATCACCGCTGACACGGCCACGCAAGGCATGGTGCGGGTGGTCTACGGGGTTCCCGATGCGGGGTGGCAGCCGGCCTATGATCTCCGGCTGGACCGCAACGCCGGACGCCTGAGCATCGCGCGCGGCGCTTTCCTGCAGCAATCCACCGGCGAGAACTGGCAGGATGTGGCGCTGACCCTGTCCACCAGCCGCCCCTCGGATCAGACGGCCCCCTCCGAAATCTGGCCTTGGTTGCGCCGGGTTTTCGATCCTGACCAGATGCAGCCCAAGACCCTGTCGCGCGGCGCCGAGGCGTCCTTCGACAGCGACGCGCCGCAGTTTGAGGCTTTGGCCGCCCCCGCCATGGTCACGCAGGCCGCGCCCGAGTTCGACGGGCTGTCGATTCGTTATGTCTATCCCGGGACGGTCTCGGTCGCGTCGGGGGCTGATCGGGTGCGCGTGGCGCTTGGTACCATCGAACGGCCCGCCGATCCGGTCGCCCGCGCCGTGCCGTTGCTCGATGACCGCGCCTTTTTGATGGCCGGGTTCACCAATGACGACCGTGAAGTGATCCTGCCCACCGATGAGGCGCGGTTCTATCTTGGCGACCGTTTCGTGGGGCAGCGCCCGATCGCGATGATCCCGGCGGGCGCCGAGGCCGAGCTGTCGTTCGGGCCGATCGACGGTTTGCGCCTGACCCGCGTGATCCCCGCACGCCAAGAGGGCGGGCGCGGGGTGTTCGTCGCGTCCAACGCGCTCGAGGAAACGACCCGGATCGAGGTCGAGAACCTGACCTCGGATCCGTGGCCTCTGCGCCTGCTGGATCGGGTGCCCTATTCCGAACAGCAGGAGCTTGAGATCGACTGGACCGCCGCGCCGCGCCCCGATGCGCAGGATGTGGATGGCAAGCGCGGCGTGCTGGAATGGCGGTTCACACTTGCGCCCGGCGCCACGCAGGAGATCGTTCTGGACTATGCGCTGGAATGGCCCGAAGGAAAGCTTCTGCGCTGATCACCCGCGCGCCTCTGCGCCCCCTGCGCCCACAAGCCGAAAGGATCGCCCGATGATGACCGAAGACCGCCTGCGCGCGCTGTATGGCGCGGTCAGCCCGCGCGCCGCCGTCAAGGTGCTGGACCGGCTGGACAGCCATTGCCACGCCTTCATCGCCGCCTCGCCCTTCATGGTGCTGGCGACCAGCGATGGGGACAGGCTCGATGTCTCGCCCAAGGGTGATCCGGCGGGGTTCGTGCGGATCGAGGACGATCACCACCTGTTGATCCCCGACCGTCCCGGCAACAATCGGCTGGACGGGTTGCTGAACATCCTGCGCCATCCTCGGGTGGCGTTGATCTTTCTGATCCCGTCGGTGGATGAAACGCTGCGGGTGAACGGCCATGCCACGATCCATGACGATGCCGATCTGTGCGCGCGCTGCGCGCTCAAGGGCCGTGCGCCGAAAACCGTGCTGCGCGTCCGTATCGACGAGGCCTATCTGCATTGCGGCAAGGCACCGATGCGGGCAGGGCTTTGGACCCCGCAGGGCTGGCCCTCGGAGCGGCCTGTGGCGACGCTCAATGAAATCCTGCGCGATCAGGTGGGCATCGCCCCCGATGATCTGTCCCAACAGGCGGTCGAGTCGGGGTATCGCCAGACGCTGTATTGACCGGACGCTGTAGTGACCGGTTTCTGACGATACGACCACTGGCGCGAATACTGGCGCGACCACTGGAGCGAATACTGGCTCAAAAACTGGCCCGCACCCCGCTTCAGATCGGCACGAACCCGCCGGTGCCGGGACTGTATTGTTCGACGCCGCCTTCGCCGATCTCGTGCCACAGGCCATGCAGGGTCAACGTGCCCGCCTTGACCGCTTGGGCCACGAAGGGAAAGGTCATCAGGTTTTCCAACGAGACGACAACCGCCTCCTTTTCCAGCGCGCTGCGCTGCTCTTGGGGCCTCTTGGGAGCCCCTCCTCGTGGCCACCGCTGGGCTCGCCTCGGCAGTCGGGTCAGAGGGCACTCCTGGGTCCGGTCCGGCAGAGGTGGTATCGGTGCGTGTTGGCCTCCCGAGGAAAGGGGTTCT
>JALQUE010000183.1 GCA_023260815.1 Roseovarius sp. | reverse complement strand
CTGGTGTTCTTACTGTCTTTCCCGGGGGATCCGGGCAGTACACCAGCGCATAATGCAACCCGGGACCAGACGCAGCCCGAACGCCAGACTCCGGTCAGCCCGCCGGTTCAGGTGACAACCTATGAAGTCTTCACCTATTGCAGTGTCTGTTGTCCGCAGGGATGGCAGGGGTGCCCGGCTGTCGGAAACGGACGCGCGACGGATTTCTTCGTGGCCCGAGATCAGGCGATCACACAATGCATCAATGGTGGCGGTCAGCTTTGGAGTTGTGAAGAGAATGTCATCCAGACGTCACCTTGACGCGTCTTGGATCTGGTCGTCACTTTTGTATGGCACGTTTTGAGGTTATGACCGCGCTGACCCGACAGTGCAGGCGCCCATGACCGACAGCCCTTCCCAGATCGCCCGCAATGTGCTGGCCATTGAATCTGCCGCCCTGACCCGGCTGGCCGAGGAATTGCCCGCCGATTTCGATGCCGTGGTGTCCCGTCTTCTGACGCTGCCCGGTCGGGTGATCGTCTCGGGTATGGGCAAATCGGGTCATGTGGCAAACAAGATCGCGGCCACGCTGGCTTCCACCGGCACGCCCGCACAGGCGGTGCATCCGGGCGAGGCCTCGCACGGCGATCTCGGCATGATCACCAAGGCAGACGCGGTGATCCTGATCTCCAATTCCGGCGAGACCCGCGAACTCTCGGACATGATCGCCTATTGCACCCGCTTCGACATCCCGCTCATCGCGATCACCAAGAGGCCGGACAGCACGCTGGCCCGTGCCGCCGATCACGTGCTGACGCTCCCCGATGCGCCCGAGGCCTGTGCCATCGGCATGGCGCCCACCACCTCGACCACGCTGACCATGGCGCTTGGCGATGCGCTGGCCGTGGCGCTGATGAAACTGCGCGGCTTCGAGCGCGAGAATTTCCTCGCCTTCCATCCCGGCGGCACGCTGGGGGCGCAATTGCTCAAGGTGTCCTCGGTGATGCATGGCGGCGCCGACCTGCCCGTGGTCCATGCCGACACACCGATGGGCGACACCCTGCTCGAAATGACCGCCAAGGGCTTCGGCGTCGCCGCCCTGGTCGAGGACGGCCGCCTGATCGGCGTGATCACCGATGGCGACCTGCGCCGCAATCTGGCCACCCTGATGGACCGCACCGCAGGCGAAGTGGCAACCCGCGGCCCGCGCACGATCTCGCCCGATGCGCTTTTGTCCGAGGCGCTTGGCGTGATGAACGCCAACAAGATCAGCGCGCTTTTCGCCGTGGACGATGCCGGCACCCTGCGGGGACTTGTCCATATCCACGACGCCCTGCGCGCCGGCGTCGCCTGAGACAGCGCCGCCATGACCGGTCCCCGCACCAATCAAGCCTGTGGCGTTCCCGCGCCCGACTTGCTAAAGCGGTCCGCGAAAAACCTGACCAGTGGCCTTCCGCGAAACGCTGTTCTGTATCCAGTCGTTGCACGCGTTCCACCTTTCGCTGATGTTTCAGGCCAAAGGCGGACCGCTTTCTTCAGCCCCGCAAACCCCATGAACCGGTGACCAGACCATGAGCGCAACTGCCAAGAAAACCGCCCCCCTGCCCGATGACATCCGGGCCATGAAAGGCACCACGCCGATCGTCAGCCTGACAGCCTATACCACGCCGATGGCGCGGATGATGGACGGGGTCTGCGATTTCGCCCTTGTCGGCGATTCGCTGGGCATGGTGCTGCACGGGATGCCCTCGACCCTCGGCGTGACCATGGAGATGATGATCCTGCACGGTCAGGCGGTGGCCCGTGGGCTGACAACCACCATGCTGGTCATCGACATGCCCTTCGGCTCCTACGAGGAAAGCCCCCAACAGGCGTTCGCCAATGCCGCCCGGATCATGCGCGACACAGGTGCTGCGGCGGTCAAGCTCGAAGGCGGGCGACACATGGCCGAGACAATCGCCTTTCTGGTGGCGCGCGGCGTGCCGGTGATGGCCCATATCGGGCTGACCCCTCAATCGATCAACACGCTCGGCGGCTACAAGGTGCAGGGCCGCGCCGATCAGGCCGACGCGCTGCTGGCCGATGCCCATGCCGTGGCCGATGCCGGCGCGTTTTCCGTGGTGCTCGAAAAAGTCCCCGCCACGCTGGCCGACCGCATCACCGCCGAGATCGCCATTCCCACCATCGGGATCGGCGCCTCCCCGGGATGCGACGGCCAGATCCTCGTGGTGGACGACATGCTGGGCCTGTTCACCGCCTTCAAGCCGAAATTCGTCAAGCGCTACGCAACCCTCGGAACCGATGGCGAGACCGCGATCCGCGCCTATGCCGACGAGGTCCGCGCCCGGCGCTTCCCGGCCGCCGAACACACCTTCTCCGACAAGGCGCCCGGCCAATGAGCACACCCGCCCCGATCGTCCGCACCACGGACGATCTGCGCGCCGCCACAGACCTCTGGCGCCGTGCCGGCGAAACGATCGGCGTGGTGCCGACAATGGGCGCGCTGCATGACGGGCACCTGTCGCTGGTGGCGGCAGCCAAGGCCGCCTGCGACCGGGTTATCGTCACGATCTTCGTGAACCCCAAGCAATTCAACAACCCCGAGGATCTGGCAAACTACCCCCGCACCGAGATCGAGGACGCAGCCAAACTGGCCCGCTTCTCGGTCGATGCGCTCTATGTGCCGGATGCCGATCAGATCTATCCCGACCGTTTCGCCACCACCGTGTCGGTGGCGGGGCTGACGGATGTGATGGAAGGCGCCCACCGTCCCGGCCATTTCGACGGGGTGGCCACGGTGGTGACCAAGCTCTTCCTGCAGACCTCCGCCAACGCGGCGTTTTTCGGTGAAAAGGATTTCCAGCAATTGCAGGTGGTGCGCCGCATGGCCGCCGATCTGGACATCCCGATCACCGTGCATGGCTGCCCCACGATCCGCGAAATCGACGGGCTGGCCATGGCCTCGCGCAACCTGCTCCTGTCCGACCGCGCCCGCACCATCGCACCCCGCCTGCATGAGGAAATGGAAACCATCGCCGCCGGCGTCTCGCAAGGTCAGCCCTTCGCCGCGCTGCAGGCCGCCGCCATCGCCCGGCTCGAGCTGGCTGGCTTCACGCAGGTCGACTATCTCGAAATCCGCGCCAATGACGACCTGTCGCTGCTGGATGCCCCCAGCCGCCCCGCGCGCCTGTTTGCAGCCGCATGGCTGGCCGGTGTGCGGCTGATCGACAACATCGCGGTCTGAGCGCGCCTTTCCGGCTTCACCGTTCCCGAAATACTCATATCGCATCACCTGTCCCACGACCTGCTATGTGAGTATTTTTGGAACGATGAAATCAGGGGCGGTTATCTGCGCTCAACAGCTCGTGCAGCGCCAGCGCCATGACCCGCGCGGCTTGCAGCATGTCCTCGACCCCGACCCATTCGTCCGGCTTGTGCGCCAGATCGAGGATGCCCGGCCCATAGGCGATGCAGTTCTTCAGCCGCCCGATACGATCGATATGCTTCTGATCATAGGTGCCGGGGCTGACCACATACGCAGCCTCGCGGTCGAAGACGGACTGCACCGCGCGGGCCACGGCGCCCACCACCGGAGCGTCGCGGTCCGTCATCGTGGGCAGCACGCGGTGCAATTCGCGGATGTCATAATCAAAGCCGGGCCGACCGCGGCGCACGGTTTCCAGCACCTCGTGGATTTCGGCCTCGACCTCGGCGATATCCTCTTCGATCAGAAAGCGGCGGTCGATCACCATGCGGCAACGGTCCGGCACGCAGGGCGAGGGCAGGCCGGTATAATCATCGGGCTGGTCCGCCGCGCCGCCGTGGATCGAGTTGATGTTGAGCGTGGAGTGTCGCGCGCCTTCGGGCACCACGGGCATCTCGGTGCGCTTTTGCGCGAGCGCCGGGAACAGGCGGGCTTCCATCTCGGCGATCACCGCGCCCATGTGGCGCACCGCGCAATCGCCCAGAAAGGGCATCGAGCCATGGGCGATCTCGCCCTTGGTTTCGATCTCGGCCCACCAGACGCCGCGATGACCCAGACAGATGCGGTCCTTGTTCAGCGGTTCGGGGATGATGACGTGTTGCACGCGGTCGGGGCTGAACCAGCCGCGCTCGGCAAGGTAGGCCACGCCGCCGAAGCCGCCCGATTCCTCGTCTGCCGTGCCGCTGATCTCGATCGCGCCGGCAAAATCCGGCACGGTGGCGAGGAACGCCTCCGCCGCCACAATGCTCGCCGCCAGCCCGCCCTTCATGTCACACGCGCCGCGCCCGTAGATCCGCCCGTCGCGCAGCAGGCCGCCGAAGGGATCGACCGTCCAGCCCTGGCCGGCCTCGACCACGTCGATATGCGAATTGAAATGCACGCAGTGTCCGGCCCGCGCGCCGCTCCGCCGCGCCACGATGTTCCACCGCGGATAGCGGTCGCTGTCGCCCGGCGCGCCCATTGCCCGGATCAGCTCGGTGGTGAAGCCCGCGCCGCGCAGCCGGGTGTCCAGATAGTCGCAGATCTCGCGGTAATTCTCGCCCGGGGGGTTCAGCGTGGGTATACGGATCAGATCCTGCGTCAGCCTCACCAGATCGTCGCGCCGCGCCTCGATTTCGGCCTGCAGCCTGTCTTCGATGGTCATGCCCACCTCCCCCCATCCGTTGCGGGTCAGCCTAGCATCCCGCGCCCGATCACGCCACGTCGCTCAGCCCCAGACAGGCCCTCACGATCCCCGGCAGATCGTCGAAATCGGCAAAGGCCGCGTCATGCGGCAGTTCCGAGACCGGCGTCTTGCGATAGCCTTCGGTATAAAGCGCAAAGGGCACGCCCGCCCGCACCGCCGTTTCGGCATCCACTTCGCTGTCGCCCACGAACACCGTGGCGCTGGCCGCCAGGCCCGTCATCGCCGCCTGCAAGGGCGCGGGATCGGGCTTGCGCACAGGCAGGCTGTCGCCGCCGATCACCACCGCGAAATGCCGATCCAGCCCCAGATGGCACAACACCGCGTGCGCTGGCGCTGCGGGCTTGTTGGTACACACGCCCAGCACCAGCCCCATGTCCGTCAGCCGTTCGAGCGCCGCGACGACCCCCGGATAGGGCACCGTCAGCGTCACAGCGCTTTCGTAGATGTCCAGAAACCCGGCCAGCACCTCGGCCTGCAGCCCCGGCTGATCCGCCACGCCGCGCGCCGCAAGACAGCGCTCCACGAACTGCGCGGCACCGTGGCCCACATAGCTGCGCGTCTGCTCGAGTGTCAGCGGCTCCAGCCCATGGCGCGCGATCACCGTACCGGCGGCGGCGCAGATGTCGGGCGCGCTGTCGACCAGCGTGCCATCGAGATCGAAGATGACAGCGCCGCTCATGCCATGGTCGCGCAGGCGGCCTTGATGGCGCGGATATTGTCACCATAAGGCGCCGGGTTGTCGACGCTGCCGCCCTTGAACACCGCCGATCCCGCCACCAGCACATCCGCCCCGGCCTGGGCCATGAGCGGCGCTGTGTCCGGCGTGATGCCGCCGTCGATCTCGATATGGATGGGCCGGTCGCCGATCATCTGGCGCAGGCGGCGGACCTTCTCGATCTGGCTGTGGATGAATTTCTGCCCGCCGAAGCCGGGGTTCACCGTCATCACGCAGATCAGATCCACCATGTCCAGCAGATGCTCGATATCGCCGATGCCCGTG